>DASWIS010000028.1 GCA_036397555.1 Candidatus Zixiibacteriota bacterium
CTTGCCGCTGGTCGCCACCAGCCGAACCGCTTCCGCCTTAAACTCCGCCGTGTACCGGCGTCTTGAACTGCTCATCAAACACCTCCTCCGAGAGTATCAAAACTCTCTTATGAGGTGTCAACCAAATCGGGGGAGGATCAGGGTGCTTCGGCGTGTACCGTTCTGTCTCTCCTTCGTTGTCAGAGTGAATAGCATATGGCCCCGTAGAACCTAGCTCGAGGAGTGCTTCGTAACGTCGGATTTCTCCTGTCCTCGGCGACTCCGCTTCGAAGAGATAGCGCATGGAATGCACAAAACGATCCTTTCCTTTGTCTCCGATTAGACGCACGCTTCTTGCGGCAAACAAAGTCTGCTAGCCTCTACCTCCCCCCCGCCGCGCTCGCCAATAGCCCCTCAATCTCTTCACCGACCAGATCGAAGCGTTTTTGCTGCGCGAGGATGCGGATCAGGCCTGCGCGGGCGGAGAGATCGTTGGGGTTGATGTCGAGCGCCTGACGGTAGTGGCGCTGCGCCGTTTCGCGTTCGCCCTTTTTCAGGGCGAGATCGCCGAGGGCGACGAGTGCGGCGGTGTTGGACGGGTCGGATTCGAGGATGCGATCGTAAAATGCGGTGATCTCGCCGAATTGTCCCAGTTCAAAGAGGGCGCGCTCCAGCCGGTCGAAGATCACGTGCGCGTCTTTCGGCGCGGTCTCGGCGTAGCGCGTCCACCATTCGACCGCGTCATCGAGACGGCCTTCGTTGCGATAGGCATCGCCGATCCCGAGCAGCGCGGCGAGGTGATGGTCATCGTGTTTGAGTGCGTCCTTGTAGAGCACGCGCGCGTCATGCGGGCGTCCGGCGCGGGTGACTTCCCCGGCTTCGAGCGTTTTGAGACGCGCCAGCACCTGGTCGCGCCCGCGGCCGCCGCCATTGCGACAGACTTCATAGGCGTCGTCGTAACGCTTGCTGCGTTCAAGCACTGCGACCAATTGCTCGCGCGCCCACAGATGGTGATCGTCGAGCGACAGAATCTTTCGCAGCGAACTTTCCGCATCACGCCATGCCTCGGCGGCAATGTGGTCGAGGGCGAGACTCTGGTGCACAGCGATCTGGCCCTTGGGCGGCAATCCGAGCCGTAATGTCAAATCTTCATGCACCCGGATTGCACGTTCGACATGCCCGCGCTTGCGCAAGAGATCGCCGAGCTTGATGTAGGCGTCAAGGTTGTTGGAGTCTTCGCTCACGGTCGCTTTCAGGCGTTCGAATGCCAGTTGGTCGTCGCCTTCGACCAACGCGCGCAGGGCATCGGTGTACAGTTGCGGCGCCGATGAGGTCCGTCGCTTGAGCGTGCCGCTCCACCACAACGCCGCCCCGGCGGCCGCCAGCGCGAACACCCAGAAGATGATCCAGCCGAATCCGGTAAAGTCCAGCATCAGAGCTTCTCGAGTTCCTCGATCGAACGGTTTCGCAGCGCGCCCATCTCCATCTCCAGACGCTTGCGGGCGCGGCGCTGCGTCCGCAGGTCGCCGTGAAGTCGGATCACATAGGTCATGCCCAGCAGCGCCGAGACCACCATTCCGACCAGAAACGCCCAGTACATCGCCACAATCAAAAGGACATTGTCGTAACGGGTGCGAATCAAATCGATCGAGACCCGCTGGTTGGCGTTATAGATCGAAAACCCGACAACCACCGCGACGATTATCAGTACCAGAATTGTGCGGATGACCCACACGCAACGCCTCCCATGTTGGTGCTCAGTCTACCGTGGCCACGGCCGGTCGTCAACTCAAATCACCGGCCAGGCATGACCGCCGGCGCCCAAAAAGACATTGCCGCTGATCGGTCTGGGCATGTATATCGTTCTGGCCGGAACATGGTTGCGAGTCGCACCTTCCGGCCATTCGTGCCCCCGTGGTGTAAAGGATAACGCACCGGCCTCCGGAGCCGGGAATACAGGTTCAATTCCTGTCGGGGGTACCAGCGCCCATCGCCGACTGCCCGCAACGTGTCCGAAGCGATCCCCCGATCCCGATTCGATGCCGGGTCTGAACAGCCGCCCGGCGAGACGCCACGGACGCCGATCGCGGTCATCATCACCATCCGCAACGAACGCCGCACCCTTGGCGAGACACTGCAGTCGCTCTTCGCGCAAGACTACCCCCACGACCTGCTCGAAATCCTCATCGTCGATGGCCGTTCCGAGGATGGTTCACTCGATGTGGTTCCGCCGTCGGATCGCTCGCCGATCCCGATCCGCATTATCGACAATCCCCGGCGAATGACGCCGGCCGCGTTCAACCTGGGCGTCAACGCCACCTGCGCCGATGCGATCGTGTGGATTTCCGGTCATACTGTCCTCTCGGCGAATTACCTGAGCACGGCGGAGGCCGTCTATCGCGCCGATCCCGGGATCGCTGTGGGCGGACGACTCGCCGTGCGCGGCAGCGGATGGATCGGCACGCTCAATGCGTTGGTATTGTCGTCGCCGTTCGGGACCGGTCCCGCTTCGTTGCGGTTCGGCACGAAGCTTGGTGAAGATGAAGTGATCGCCTTTGCGCTGATGGACCGCCGACGCATTCTCGCGGTCGGCGGAATGGATGAACGCTTGCACCGCAATCACGACAATGCGCTCTGCGCGGCTCTCAAGAAGCACGGCATGCGCTTTGTCCGTGTCGACTCGGTAGCCACCTACCTGGCGCCGCCGACATTGCGGGGATTGTGGCGGCGTGCCTGGGGCAACGGCTGCTGGAACATCTGGGGCCGGCGCCTGCATCGCGGCGGTCTGTCGTGGTGGCACTACGCGCCGATGAGCGCGGTGGGCTGCGGCGCGGTTCTGGCGGTGTTGACGCCGTATTCGGCCTACGCTGGAACGGTGCTGGCGGCGCTGGCGATCCTCTACGCACTCGGCGCGCTGATCGAATCATTTCGCGTCGCGCGAATTCACCGTCGATTCCGGGCAATCCCGCTTGTTCCGTTGGCGTTCTTCGCGTTCCATGTCGCCTACGGAGCAGGAAGTTGGTCGGCCCTGTTCCGCCGGGTCCCGTCGCTGCCCGTATGGCGCGATGCAGCGCCTGCGACCGGTCAGGAGGCAAACACGCAATGAAGATCACTTGCACGGCGTCGGTTCCGGACACACTGCCCGCCGGTCACGCCATCGCCGTATTCGTCGGTGAGTCATCAAAATCTCTCCCGGCATGGACACGAAAACTCCCGGACGCGCTGCGCGCGGCGTTAAACGCGGCAGTATCCTCAGAAAGTTTCAATGGAAAGATCGGGCAGACGGAGATCGTGCGGACCGAAACGGGCACAGCGGTGCTTGTGGGCGGCGGATCGGATACCGGCGCCGAATCGCTGCGGCGCATTTATGGGGCGCTGTGTCGCGACGCGTCGAACGCGCGCCTGAAGCATGTGTCGGCGCCGTTGCTCAGCGGTCGTGATGTCGCCGCCGCCGCCGAAGCGGCCACCGTCGGCGCCCGGCTGGGCAATTACCGTTTCTATCAATTCCGCAGCGAACCGGACAAGCTGACGCCGCCTGTGGAGGCGTTGACGCTCTGGGAAGCGGATGCCGCCCGGCGCCGCAGCATCACAGCCGGTATCGCGCGCGGCAGCATACTGGCCGCCGCGACGATGCGTGTCCGCGATCTGGTCAACACTCCGGCGAATGAACTCACGCCGAAAAGCTATGCGGAGCTGGCGCGGCAGTGGTTCGCCGATTCGAAGGTGAAACTGCAGGTTCTCGGCCCGCGCGAGATCACGCGCGCGGGGATGGGCGCGGTCATGGCGGTCGCGGGCGGATCGGCCAACGAGCCGCGTTTTCTCATCGCCAGCTACCTGGGTCGTCCCGGTCGCATCCGCGAGGTCGATGTCGCGCTGGTCGGCAAGGGCGTCACCTTCGACACCGGCGGCATCACGCTCAAGCCCGGACAGGACATGTGGGAAATGCGCGGCGACATGATGGGTTCGGCGGTCATGCTGAGCGCCATCGACGCGGCAGCGCGGCTCTCGCTCAAGCACAACGTCATCGCCGTGACCCCATTGGTCGAAAACATGCCGTCGGCCACGGCGTATCGACCCGGCGACATCGTCAAAACACTCTCGGGGCAGACCATCGAGATCATCTCCACCGATGCCGAGGGGCGGCTCATCCTGGCCGATGCGCTGACCTACGTGCAGCGATTCAAGCCGCGTGTCGTCATCGACTGCGCCACGCTCACCGGCGCGATGGCGGTCGCCTTGGGAGAAGTCTCCTGCGGTGTCTTCACCGATCACGACGCGATCTGGCGGGCGGTCGAGACGGCCTCGGCCGCGACCGGGGAGATGGCCTGGCGCATGCCGCTGCATCCGGGATACGACCATCTGTTCGAATCGCCGGTGGCCGACATGCGCAACTCCGGCGGGCGCTACGGCGGCGCGGGCATCGCCGCGCGCATTCTCCGCCGCTTCACCGGCGATCTGCCGTGGCTGCACATCGATATCGCGGGCGTCGACAACTACAAAAAGGGCCACGAATACTGCCCGGCCGGAGCCAGCGGCTTCGGCGCGCGCCTCGTCATCGAGTTGCTCCGACAGCCCGCCTGGATCGATCTCGTCGACCGTCGTCACAAGCGTGCGGCCGTCCGCGCGCGGACATCCGGCCAGCCGCGTCGTCGGGCAGGACTGGCACGTTAGCCGACCTGCGGACTGTGGATCATGTCGTCGTGGCGGCCGGCGGATGCGAAGGCGTGGTTGCTCGACCTCGATGGCGTGCTCCATGTCGGCGGCGAGCCGATCCCCGGCGCCGCTGAGGCCGTCGCCCATCTCCGCAGTCGTCATCTCCCATTTCGCATCACCACCAACACGACCACGCGCTCACGGGAGCAGCTCGCCGCCGATCTTTCCACGATGGGCATCGCCGTCTCGGCGGCAGAGATCATCAATGCGCCCTTCGCGGCCATTCTGCACTTGCGACACATCGGCTCGCCGCGCTGCCGGTTGCTCATGCGCGATGACGTCCAGTCCGACTTTGCGGAGTTTCCGACGTCCGACATCGCCCCCGACGTCATCGTCATCGGCGACATCGGCGAACGCTGGGACTATGCACTCATGCGCGAATTGTTTTTACAAATCCGTTCCGGCGCGCGCATCGTGGCGCTGCACAAGGGAAAGTACTGGCAGGAAAAGGACGGATTGCGTCTGGACATCGGCGCGTTCATCGCCGGTCTCGAATACGCCACCGGGACGATCGCCGATGTCGTCGGCAAGCCGTCTCGCCCGTTCTTCGAGTTGGCGCTCAGCGATTTGGGCGTCCGGTCAAGCGACGCCGTCATGGTCGGAGACGATATTGAATTGGATATCGGCGGCGCGCAGGCGGCGGGGCTGCGCGGCGTGCTGGTGAAGACCGGAAAGTACCGTACCGAAACGCACACGGCGTCCGGTATCGAACCGGACGCCGTGTGGGAATCTATCGCGGATCTGAGAAGCGTTTAGCAGGTTGCCGTAATCCCCCTCTACTTTCGACTCAGCCGTCTTTGTCACCCTGAGCGAAGCGAAGGGTCTGCTTTCATCCCGTTGGCGAATCCAGCAGATGTTTCGCTTCGCTCAGCATGACAATCCGCGCTTCGTTAAAAGTACTTAACCGCCTTCTTCCGCAATCGGTCCGCCGGTGTTTGTCCAGCCGCGCTTGACGACCGCGTTGACCATCGGCGTTCCCGGCGGAAGTTTGTCGGGATTCAGCAGGTCGGTGTCGAAGTCCCAGTCACGATTCGGCGCCGTATAGTAGCTGCCGTACGACCACGGGCTGTCGGCCTGCTCGGACAGCCACATTTGCACCATCGACCCCGCCCACTTAAACGTCTTGCCGTCCCACTTCTCGAGGAAGCGCGGGAAGTTTTCCACGCCGCCTGAATAATTGCCGCCGGCGCTGGGGACATACCCGGAGATGAAGGACACGTTGGCGGTCGTGCTGCCGGCCACGCGGTTGGCCAGCGTCAGGGTGCTTTTGGCATCGTCCCAATCCTTGGACAGCACCGTGTACGCGTCGGTCATGACCGCTGCGGGCTTCTTGTTGACCGTATTGTAATTGCCCAACGTATAGACCGGGTTTTCCGAGACGACCGTCAGCCCTTCTTTCAGCGTTGCACCGCTGATCAGACGGGTTGCCGGAAACGCACCCGCCGATTCACTCGTGTACAGAATCCCGTTCGTCGGCCAGTAGGGGCTGAGGTTCAGCTTGGCGATATCGATGTCCAATGAGCTGACGGTTTGGCTTTCGCGCGAATCATAAAACGACGCCGTCTTCAACGACCCCTGTGCCACCATGTCGGCGGTGACGTCGATCCAGGAGCCGCCCGACTTGAAGAACGCCTGTCCGTCGACGACCTTCAATGTCGCCTGGTTCTCATAGGAGTCGCTGTTGCCGCCCGCGGCGGTCTCGATGATGGCGTGTGGGTCGTCGCTGGTCTCCAACGGCAGCTCCAGCGTCGTCATGCCGTGATCGGAATCCTGCACGAGCCCATCCCAGCGATCCATCGATTCGTCGAGCCAGTCGGCGTCCCCGTGATCCAGCCAGGTGCCGTCGGCGTTCTGCATATCCTGATCGACGCCGTCCTCATCTTCGATGCGCACATATCCCCCGCCGGTGGCTTGGCCCGATGCCGGATGCCGCCCATGGTTGATCCCACCGCCGGCCGTGACAAACGAATTGATCGTCAGTCCGCTGTTGGCGCCCAGATACAGATCGCCGTTGGAATGCACACGCCCCGATAGCGTCATGATCGGCCCTGGATGCCATTCGAGGACGTCATCGTAGAAAATCGCGAACTGGAAGATCGGAATGAGCGCGCGTTCCATACGAATGCGCACCGAATTCTGCACCCCGGTCGCATCGGAGCGCGCATAACCCCAGATGTCGTAGTCCTGCACCAAACCATACAGGCCGCGATAGGCCCCCTTGGTCAGCGTCCGTGTCACCGGCGCGCCGACCTTGTCGACTCTGTACACGACTTTGTACCGGTCCACGTCGAACGAATCCGACGGCAGGGGATCGGGCGGCTTGTTGACCGAGTCGATCGAGGCATTGAAGAGCGCAAATGCCTGATCGCAACCCGCCTCGGAGGCGTAGAGCGCGTTGAGATCGCGCATTTGATAGGACGAGACCTTCATATCGTCCGACGACTTCTTGACCATCGAGACGCCCATCAGCCCGAACATCAACAGCAGGGCCAGGGTCGTGATCATCACGAAGCCGCGTTCATTGGCACACAACCGATGCATGGTTACCTCACCTTTCAATCGCCGAGGGGCGATGGACGATTACAACGTCTCGTGATTACGGATGCTCACCCGAAAGTTGTACCGGCGGCGACGGTAGTCCTGTTCGACGTCTTTGTCGACCATGTCGGTGCGCGCCACCAGGTCGACCAGCACGCTTTGCACCAGCTCAGGGTTCGTCAGGGTCAGAACCGTATCGCCGCTCTGCATGATGTAAGCAAACTGCAGGTCTTCGATGTTCTCCGCGTACGGTTCGGGCGCGCCGCCGGCGCGCTGACGCATCAGCATCGGGTGCAGCGTGTCGGAGCGGTCCAGAAAGAATGTGAGCTGCTCGATGTGATAGACGCTGGCGCCGGTCGGATAGGTCTGCGACAACGACGAACTCGGAATCAGACTCGCCGGCGTCTCGATCACGCTGGTGATGTCGAAATACTCGCCCGTGTTGCCGTTCGGATCATAGATGTACGCCGTCATGCCGGGGCTGAAGCAGGTCACATCGGAGCCGTCGCACTCCAGCGGATCCGACGGCTGCGCCATCGCCGATGAGGTCGACACCTGGCAGGCGTCCTCGGATTGATGCACCACCGTGATCGTGTCCGGGTTGCCGTCGGTGCCGGCCAGGGCGTCGAGGGTCGGCGGCAGACCGAAGCCCGCCATGCGCAGCCGCTGGCTGATTAACTCCATGGCGGCGCGTCCCGACTGCTGCATCTCGTTGATCTGATCCTGCCAGATCGACTCCAAATGCATCGTGACATAGGCCTGCATCGCGGCGTAGACCACCAGTGTGCCGATCAACACCGAGATCAGAACTTCGAGAATCGTCATGCCGCGTTCGTCGGAGCGAATGCGGCCCGGTATCATTCTGCGCAGGGACTTCATTCGATCGCCACCCCCGTGTTGCCGCGGAACAGATAGGTCGTCGCCCGCTGCTTGCGCACGACGCCCAGATCGGTTTCCCACGTGACTTCTACGATGACCTTTTCCAATCCGTCGGGATCGGTCTGTGTCCACCATTCGCAGGCCATCCCGGTTTTCGCGTCGACTTCATACCCGGACGTGATGACATCCTCGGTGCGCAGAAACTCGATGTGGTTTTGCAGCACCGTCTGCGCGTCGTTGGTGTCGCGCGCCAGCTCGTTGGCGCCGATGGCGATGGTCATCAGGGGCAGCAGCGTCAGCAGCCCCATCGACAGCATGATCATCCCGGCCAACGACTCGATCAGCGTCACGCCCGCCTCGTCGCGATGACGGGCACGGAGTCGGCGATTGAGGTATTTGAGATAGCGCATAAGACTTCCCGCTCCTTCGTTCCGCTGAGCCCTCAGGTGGCGCAACGGTTCCGGCTTGTCTTGTAAAACCTGTGCCAAAACGCCGGATGGCTGGTAACACGAAGCGGGTAACGAACTAACGGACACAGACGGCGCTGATGCCGCCGACGCGGACCCGGCAAGCAGGACTTGTTCTGTGGCCTATTCTCTGGCAGTGTGGGCGCAGCCCCATACCGGAGCGCATCGATCGGGGCCTTGAACGAGTGGCCGGGATGTGGGGGGGAGCGTTGCAAAACTCCGCTATGATGTCATGCCGAACGACTTGTCCCGAGCGCAGCCGAGGGAAGTGGGGCATCTCTATGCGCGGGAGGCCGCCCTCAGCTCGTTGGAGATTCGTCGCCCGAAGGGCGCGACGGGTGGCCCGGACGTTCGTCCGGGTTTCAAACGCAACCGTCGCCAAACTTTGGACACAACGAAGCGGTCACGCGCTTGAGATTCCTCACCCCATCATCCCGTCCAGTCCGCAAAGCGGGCTGGACGGGATTCCGGGGATTCGGAATGACATGGGTGGTGTTTCACAGCTACTGATCAGGCAAATGGGTTTGGTTCGTCATTCCGAATCCCCGCTTGTCCCGGGCGCAGCCGAGGAAAGTGAGGTATCTCTATGCACGAGAGGCCGCCCTCAATTCGTTGGAGATTCGTCGCCCGAAGGGCGCGACGGGTGGCCCGGACGTTCGTCCGGGTTTCAAACGCAACTGACACCCTACTGAGAACACAACGAAGCAGTCACGCGCTTGAGATTCCTCACCCCATCATCCCGTCCAGTCCGCAAAGCGGGCTGGACGGGATTCCGGGGATTCGGAATGACATGGGTGGTGTTTCACCGGTACTGATCAGGCAAAAGGTTCTGGTTTGTCATTCCGAATCCCCCGAGTACCGCGCCGCAGGCGCGGGGTCGAGGGGGTGAGGAATCTCCTACACGTCGAAGTCACGTTTGCGGCTGGCAGTAGTTGATCCGGGTCTCTCACCCCAGCGCCAGTTTCCCCGAGCGCCGGTTGATGCGTGTCGGGTACTTGCCGGAGAAGCAGGCAGTGCAGAACGACGTCTTCGGGTGGGACGACAGCGAAAGCATTCCGTCCAGCGAGAGATAGCCGAGCGAGTCGACTCCGAGGTGGCGCTTGATGGCGGCAATTGTACGTTTCGAGCCGATCAGCTCGCGCTTGGTCGGCATGTCGATGCCATAGAAACACGGCGAGATGATCGGGGAAGAGGCAACGCGGAAATGCACTTCCTTTGCGCCCGCATCGCGGACCATCCGCACCAGCTTGCGCGCCGTGGTGCCGCGCACGATCGAATCGTCGACTATGACCACGCGCTTGCCCTGCAAAACGCCGCGCACGGTGTTGAACTTGATTTTCACATCGAGGTCGCGCAGTTGCTGGTGCGGCAGGATGAACGTGCGTCCCACATAATGATTGCGGATCAGGCCGACCTCCAGCCGGATGCCCGATTCCTCGGAGTATCCGACCGCCGCGGTGTTCGATGAGTCGGGCACCGAAATAACGATGTCGGCGTCGGCGGGCTGCTCGATGGCGAGCTGCCGTCCCAGGCGGCGTCTGACTTTGTCGACATTCTCCGAATAGATGATCGAATCGGGGCGCGCGAAGTACACATGCTCGAAGATGCAATACGCGCGCTGGGCGGTCGTCGGCAGATGAGTCGATTTCAGACCCTTGCGGCTGATCGAGAGAATCTCGCCCGGCTCGACATCGCGGATGTACCGCGCGCCGATGAGATCGAACGCGCACGTTTCCGATGCCACCACCCAGGCGCCGTTGCGTTTGCCCAGCGCCAACGGGCGAAACCCCAGCGGATCGCGGGCGGCGATCAATTCGTCGTCGGTGAGGAAGATGAAGCAGTAGGCGCCCTCCAACCGCATCAACGCATCCTTGAGACGCGCGATCGTGCCTGTCTTGCGCGACCGGGCGAACAAGTGCAGGACCAGCTCGGAATCCGATGATGTCTGAAAGATGGCGCCGCCGCGTTCCAACTCGGTCTTCAGATCGCCGGCGTTGGTGATGTTGCCGTTGTGCGCCGCCCCCATCTGACGGTACTTGAACTTCATCAGCAGCGGCTGCGCATTTTGTTCCTGCGATGCGCCCGTGGTCGAGTACCGATTGTGCCCGATCGCGGCGTGGCCGGTCAGGTCCTTTAACGCGTAGTGGCCGGGGAAGACATCGGCGATCTCGCCCATGCCGCGCCGCATCGTGATGCGCTCGCCGTTGGTGACCGCGATCCCCGAGGACTCCTGCCCGCGATGTTGCAGCGCGTACAGTCCGAAATAGGTCCACTCGGCCGCGAGCTTGGTTCCGAATGCCCCGAAGAGCCCGCACTCGCAATGCGGCCGATCGTCGGCGACCGGAGAAAGACGAATACTGTCGGCTTCAGAACGTGAAATACCACGCCTCCCACTGACCCGAAGAAGCGGCCATTAAACCTAAACCGCGGGACTCTGTCAAGTGTGCCCGGAGGCTGCGGAAAACTGCGATGACAACACCCTCACAGCGGCCGGTCGACACCGACCCCGTGCGAGTACACCATCAGCCCGCCGAAGTACGCCCCGTAGCTGATGACCGCCGCGACCGCAATGAGCAGGAACAGATACACGAAGCTCAGTTTGCGCGGGAATGCCCCCCGCAGGGCGATACGCCAGAATGTCAACAGCGCCAGAGTCCCGGTCACGATGAACGCCGACAATTCGTGCGCCTCGACCAGCTCGTGAATGATCGGGGTCTCGACCGGGATGCCCTCTTCGGCCTGCAGCCCCGTGATCACCGCCGCGCCTCCGCCGATCAGGGCGAGAATGAGCAACGGTGTTGTCCCGCCCCAGAAGTCCGCCTCCAAAAGACGGTCCCTGCCGAAGATCCACCGCCCCCAGTCCAAGAGAAGAACGGTGAACACCATCGCGATCGGCAGGTGAACCAACATCGGGTGAATCTCAATGTGCATGGCAGCCGGTTCCCGCAGTTAGCTGGGTCGCCAAAGGCGACTGAAAGGGCGCAGACTACCTTGGTTGGCTCACGTCGTCAATCGTAAATCGCCGAGGTCGGCTCAGTGCATATGCTGTGACCGGTGATGCAGACTGAGAAAGCTGCCGCAGCCGGCATGTCCTCGGACCGACACGCCCTCCCCCGGCGCCGCAAATTGCCATTACACATAAATATCAGGACCAGAGTATGTTACGAGTAAATACGAAAGTATCGCTTGAACTGACGTGTCGCGTGTCAACACGCTGATTTCGGCCCGGTGCACCCTTGCGTGACAGATTGCGGGCATTAGGTTTGCGCCAAGAGGGGTGTTGCAAACCGCTTCCCTCGGGCATCGGCACGCGCATGGCAGATAGAGAGACCCAATCGGACCACCGTGGCTTCGCCATTCTGCGGGGCATGGCGATCGGAGCCGTGCGCGGCGAAGCGCCCCGAGATCTTGTCGAGCACGCACTAAATCAGTCTGTCGAGCGACTCGGCCTGGTGGCCGGCTCGGTGCGTGTTTTTGCCCCGCAGGGCGACCAGGACACCCTGGCCATCGTGGGCGGCGAGCAAAACGGACGTGCCGCCATCACGCGCCTCGAGCAGACGTTGCTGGCCGATCTGCGCCGCAGCTATGCGGTGCGTTCTCTCTACATGACGCTCGATCTCAATGGCCCCTCCGGGCTGTTTTCCTATCCGCTGCGCTTCGGCGACCGTGTCATCGGCGCGGTCTCCGGGCTGGCGCGCGGCGAACGCAATCTGGCGGTCGAAGAGGAATTCGTTTCGGCGGTGGCGGCCATGATCGTGCTCGTCGGACGCACCGGCAGCCCGTGGGAAACCGGCGCGGCCGTCGATGATGCCGCCACACGCATGGCCGCGGTCCGCGAAACCGCCGCCGCCATCAACCATGAAATCAACAACCCGTTGATGGCCGTCGTGGGCAATCTCGAATTGCTGCTGCGACGCAGCGATCAACTCGATGACGATACCGTCAAAAAGCTGGCCAAGATGCAGGAGGCGGCCGAACGCATCCGCGTGGTCACGCAGGGGCTGATGCGCCTGCGCGAAATCCGCAGCGTGCCCTATCCCGGCGGCGGCCGCATGATCGACATCGAGGGCTCGCTGCGCGAAGGGGAGTAGCTGTACGCGGATCGGACGGCCCGATCCGATGGAGGGCAGTTACATCATTCGCACGGGCGGCAATACGTTTCCCACTGACTCTCGTTGCGAAAGGCAACACCGATCACTCCGACCACATCGAACACTTCCGTCACGCCGCTGCAATTGACGTCGGTCCGCGCCACAGGGCAGTCGGCATCCTGCGTGGCCGCGACATTGCGGAAGGCGACATCGACGGCACGGACGACATCGAGCACATTGACGATGCCGTCGCATTGCGGGTCGCCGAGGCAGTGACAATCGCAGATCATGCAGGGCCCGGTCTCGGCGCCCATGTTGACGCCATCCTGACCGGTGCCGCAGCAGGGTGAAGTTGAATCGATCGTGAAGTTGCCGATCGGCGAATTCCCATACATCGGATCGGCGGAAATCGAATTCGGCCCGCCCACCGCGCCTCCTGCGTAGTTGGCGCCATTCTGCCAGACACAATTGTAGTCCAGCTCCGCGTAAGACCCCGAAATTCCATATCCCTCGGAGTTCGTCACGATGTTGTTGCGCGCGATTGTCCCCAACATATGCGAGAAGAAGCCGTTCGCGTTGGCGTCGAATGTGTTGTTCAGAATCGTTGCCCCCCCGGAGTAGACGCCGATGCAGACAGCCGAAACGTTGTTATAAAACACATTCCCGGCGATGAGCGGGGGGACCGCCGCGTGACAGTCGATGCTGACGCCGTTCTGATTCGTGTCGGAGCGGTCCCGGAAGATATTGCCGACGATTTGAACTGCTTGCGAGCCGTTGATATCTACTACATGGAAGTCAGACCCTCCTGCGATCGTAAACCCCGAGAGCAGCGCCGTGCCGCCGGTCGTTCCATTCAGATTGACGGTCGCTGCGGCCGCCACCGACGGTCGAATGATGGTCCCTGGCGCGCCATGGGAGCTGATGAGTTTGATGGCGCGCCCGAGGTAGTGGATGTTTTCGGTGTATGTCCCCGGAGCCACCAGCACCGTATCGCCCGACTGCGCGGCGCTCATGCCCGCCTGGATCGTGGCGGCCGAATCCGGGACATGGATGACCCTGGCCTCTGCCTTCGTCGATCCCAACGCAATCCCGAGCGTCGTTGTCACGACCAGCGCCAGCCGCTTCGATGTCACCATGACATTCATCGTCTGCCTCCAGCGGTCAATTACAGAGCACAAGGTGCGCAAAACGCGGAAACAGGGTCGGCATTTCGAAACGCCACGTCGACGAATCGGACGACGTCGAATACATCCGTCGCGCCATTGCACGACACATCGGTGTCCTCGAACGGGCACTTCGGGCCGATGCTGGACGCGCCATTGCGAAACGCCACATCGACCGCCTTGACCACATCCAGCACGTCGACCACGCCGTTGACGACCGGGTCGCCGTGCGCGGGGCAGCCGCACGCGACATTGTGCTCCGCCCACTGCCAGGCCGCCTGCACGATGCGATGGAGTCCCGCAGCCGGCATCTGGCCCGGCGCCGGTCCGTAGGCGAAGTGCTGCAGCGTGTCGGAGACGAATCCGACGATGTAGTATTGCGTTTCACCCGGATCCAATGTGAGGCCCTGATCCAGCGTGAGGACGGTGTAGATGTCCTTGGACGAGTCGGGGTGCATGCTGACGACCGAAACGCCCGCTACACCGGTGAGCTGGGAATACATGAAGCCGCTGCCGGGGCCGCCGCCGATCTGGTTTTCACGGTTATCGCGCACCGCACCGTGCAGCGGGACCGATGCGAAAGAGAACTCCTGCCCGGATGCATCCCGTCCGGCCATATACGTCACGCCCGCAGAGTAACGGCGCGACGTCTGGAAATGGCTCGGGGGATTCCATCCGGGCGCATCGGCGCCGAATTGATACAGCAGATTCGAATCCGGCCAATATGCTCCTTCGTTGTCGACGTTCATTTGATAGTCCACCGGCGGCGCTTCAGTGACATTAAAATCGATCCACAATCCCAGGACGATGTCGTCGATCGTCTGCGGCAGCATGCCGTCCTGATCGGTGCGATTGGTGACGACATACTCGGCGATGACGAAGTCGGCCGAATCGGGATGCTGGGGTGTGTACCAGTGCGCATCGATGCCCAGAGTGGCGTCCATCGTCATGAATCGCGCCTCGGCGACTGCATATCCCGCGCCGGTGCCGTACCGACTCGTGTCCAGGTCGAGCGGCGTGATGGCGGCAAAGCCGTGTTGGCCGGGGTCGCTCTGTTTGTTGCCGAATCGGTGGAAGACGAGCGTATCGGGCATCTGATCGCCGTGCGCGACCAGCAACGAGGCATCGCCGATCGCCCGTGACAAATCCGGCCAGCGTTGCAGGCCCCCGTCATCGTGGGGCGCGCCGAATCGGCCGCCGCTGGAGATTTGCAGGGTCAGCACACCGTTCCCCGCGTCCGCGGTTTTGATGAAGGCCTCCTCCGGACAAAACACATAAGGTGTCACGGCAAACTCGATGGGGATTACGATCGGATTCGGCTGCGCGAACCCATTGTGGGCTATCTCTATCGTGCCGTCGTAGAATCCGGTCATCAACGCGATCGCATCCATTGTGACCGTCAGATCGATGTATTCGTCCGCGGTCGTAACGGAGAACGCCCCCGATGGCGCGATCGAGAGCCACGATGATCCCTCCGTGATCGCAATCGTTCCGTTGAGCGTCGCCGATCCGGTGTTGGCGATGCGCAGTTGCGTTTCCTGAAACGCTCCGGCCGCAGCATGGAACTGGCATTCCGGATCAACAGCGAGTTCGGGAAATATGGCCGACGCCACCAACGGACAGACGAATGGCGCGTCATCGCCGCCGGGAAGGTTCAGGTACATGACCGGGTTGAGCGTCCACCCCGATCCGTCTGCCCACGATGCGGCTTCAAAATCGAGGAGATACAGGATATCGATTCCCGCCTGCCCCGAGATGTCGCGGGCAATCGTGGCCATCGTCTCCGACGCGCAAAGCGAATCGGGATGGATCGACGTGCACTGCGGCGTCTTGGTATTGGTCAGGTTGACCGGCGGCGCCCATGTTCGGCCGCCGTCGGTCGAGCCAGTCGTATAGAGCTCGCCGTTGCAGACGCCGAACTTGGAATAGTCCGCCTGCTCCTCGGGCGTCTCGCCGCAGTTCTTCGTGAAGACAACATAGAGGAAGTCTTCCGTGGTCAGATCGATTCCCGAGCAATATGCGGCGCCGTCGCCGACTCCCAATGTGACTTTGTTGAGATTGAGATGTCCCGAATAGTTGGCGTCATTGTCGTAGTACCCGACCGCCGCTGTGCGAATGTCGCGGCGGAGATCGTTCCAATGTTTGATTGCGATGTCAGGGGACTGATTGGCGAATCGCTGCTCATCCCAGACGATGTGCAAAATGCCCGCGTGATCATACGCGATCGAAATGTGCGCCCACACTTGCGGACCGGGGGTGTCGTTATCGGTATAGTCGGTGACATACTGACGGCTCGCATTGCCCAGTTCGGAACCGTCGCGCCAGCCAATTCCGGCCGTATACGACTCGCGGTAGACAAGATTAAACAGGTTATTCCAGCGGCCCTCGTAGTTTTGCGTGAATGCGACCCCGACTTTGTCGGTGCCGTCGGCGGCATCGATGACATACGAGAGCGCGCCGTTTGAGGAGTCGATCACGACAGGGACATACCAGTCCGGCTCGTTTTGTGCCTTGCGCCAATAGACGATGTCGCCCGTCGGCGAGGCGAAACCGGCGGCCGCCGGAATCGCCCCGGTCGAGATGACGTGGTAGACGTCGTTGGCCTCCGACTTTGCCGCGACCGCATCCTGCGCAATGGCGATATCGGGCCACAAATATTCGGTGAAGTACCATGGCGACGAGATCGTCGGCAGCATCTCCGGAAAAATGATGTCGCTGCCGTTATAAGGCAGGAACAGATGCCAGATGGCGTAGTGCTGAATACCCGGATCGGGATACTGGTGAAACGCCACGTGTGCCCGGCTGTCGCTGTCGACATCCAGACGCGCAAACCCGGCGCGCGAGAAATCGCCGAGCCCAATCTCCGTGCCGCCAAACTCCGGGAACAGGACACCGCCGCTCACGTCCCAGGCCGCGTAGTTGACGAACCGATCCAAGTCGGACGCTCCCCCCGGAATAATGTCCCAATTTATCCATGTGAAGTGCACGAAGGCCGCCCCCGGATTGCGTCCGACCTGGTGGCCCTGCGAGTCGTTGGCCCATGAGTCGTAGCTCGTGTAGTCGATCAGGATTCCAGGTGACAGAATCGTGTCGGGAGCCAGCAACGAATTGCCGGCGGTCATCCTCGCACGGTCGTCGACTTGCGTATGTGCGGGCAGCGGCTCGTGCGAAAGGTAATCACGGCCGACGATCACTCTCGGCTGAGTACGATCGTAAATGTTGACTGCGCCTTGCACGTTTACTGGGGGGAACGTCGTAAGCGCCATCACGCCGACCGCATAGACCGCACACGGCACGACCCATCGCGGCAGTTCGGACTTCGATTTTACTCTGGTTGGTCTCTCTTCCATCTCGATTCCTCCTACTAAGCGCACGGCTGGCAAAACGCCGTCGCCGGATCGGCGCTGCGAAACGCCACGTCGACAATCGCCACCACATCGAATACGTTCGTCGTCGCGTCGCAGTTTACGTCAGTGTCGGCGAACGGGCAGTATATGCTCTGCGAGGGTGACCCGTTTCGGAAGGCCACGTCTATGGCTTCTATCACGTCGAAGACATTGACCACGCCATCGGGAGCAGGATCGCCGACGTTCGGGCAGACACACCCCAGATTGGAGTGGGCCCACTTCCACGCCTTCTGCACGACACGGTGCAGACCGGCGTCTTCCGTCTGACCGGGGGCCGGACCGTAACTGAAGTTCTGCAGCGTGTCGGAGACATAGGCGACGATGTAGTGCTGCGTCTCGCCGGGCGCCAATGTCAGCCCCTGGTCGAGGGTGTAGTGGGTGTATCTATCCGCATCGCAACCCGCAGGATCATAGAACAAGCCGGGAATGCCGGCCATGCGTCGATAGATGAGGCCGCTGTTTGTGCCGGTATATCCGTTACTCGGACCCGGCAGGTTCTCGCTGTTACTACGAACGCCGACACGTATCGGCACCGGATCTTGAAAGTGAAAAAACTGACCGAGCGCATCGCGTCCGGACATGTAGGTCACACCGGCCGAAAAACGCCCGGCCGAAGTGAAATAGTCCGGGGGACTGTAGCCGATTGAATCGAGTCCTCGCTGATAGACGAGGTTGGAATCAGGCCAGAACCCGCTTCCATTATCGTTACCCCATTGCGAATGCACATGCTTCGCCGGGATGACATTGAAATCGATCCACAGTCCGGCCACGATGTTTTCAAGTGTTTGCGGGAGCATGCCCGCTTCATTCGTGCGGTTTCTCAGCACATACTTGGCGACGACAAAGTCGGCTGAATCGGCGTGTTGCGGCGCATACCAGGTTGCCGTGACCTCCAGCAGTGAATCGCGCGTATTGAAAATCGCCGTCGCCGAGGCGTAGCCCATGCCGGTCCCGTAAGCCGATGTATCCATGCTCAACGGCGCGACCGGCAGAAAGCCGTACTGTCCCGGATCGTCCTCGTTATTGCCGAATTGATGGAAGACGACCGTGTCGGGCGATTGCTCGCCGTGGGCGATCACCAGCGAGGCATCGCCGATGCCATAGGACGAATCGGGCATGCGCAACAAACGTCCCTGCAGATCAGGCACGCCGAAGCGTCCGTTGTTGCCGACCTGCAGCCCCAGCACCCACGGACTGGAGCTGGCCGTCTTCAGGATCTTCGCCTCCGGACAGGAGTAGTCTTCGGTGACGAAGAACTCGATGGGATAGACTTGAGGGTCGGCGATCAGCGTATCGTCGTGTGTGATTTGGATCTCGCCGGCGTAATACCCGTTGGGCAGGGACGACGCATCCATCGTGACCTCGATCAGCAACGGCGGGTCGGCCGGTTGCAGGGCAAAAGGTCCGCCCGGCGCAACCGACAGCCACGACCCTCCCTGCATGACCATGACCGACCCGTTCAGCGGCGCATTGCCGCCATTGTCGATCTCCAGTGCGATGGTCAGCCCCCCACCCGACGGCGCATGGTATTCGCACTCTGCGGTTTGTTCGAGGAGGACATCGAGCGACGGGGCCAGCAACGGGCAGACGAATGGCGCGTCATTGCCGCCGGGCAGGTTGAGGTACTTGACCGGGTTGATCGTGGTTGCCCATTCACCGGGTATGGACGGTCCCGCTTCCAGGTCGAAGAGGTAGAGAATGTCGATCCCCTCCTGGCCGGATATATCGCGCGCGATGCTCGCCATCACTTCGGAAGCGCACACCGAGCCGGGATCAGAAGTGTGACAATCCGGCGTTTTCGTATTGCTCAGGTTGACTGGCTTCGACCATGTGGCGCCGCCGTCGTGCGAGCCGTTGATGTACAACTCGCTGTTGCAGTAACCGTAGCGCGAGTAATCGGCGCGCTCAGCCGGTGATTCACCGCAGTTCTTGGTGAATAGCACATAGAGAAAATTTTCGTTGCTGGATCCGAACTCGGTGCAGAACGCCGAGCCGTCGCCGATTCCCAGCGTGATCTTGGTGAGATTCAGATCGCCGGGCGGATTGTGGCCGTTCTGGTAGTACCCGCGGGCGACCCGGTCCATTGTCTGCCGTGAATCGTCCCAGTGGCGGATCGCCACGTCGTGTGCGATGCCATCCGCGTATCGCTGCTCATCCCACACCAGGTGCAGGACCGCATCGTGATCGTAGGCGATGGAGATGTGCGCCCACGCCTGCGGGCCGGGCGTCGTGTTGTCCGTGTAATTTGTCACGTAGTGTCGGTTGGCGTTACCCAGCTCGGTCCCGTTGACCCATCCCATCCCTCCCGTTTGCGACTCGCGATAGACGATGTTGGCCAGCCCGTTCCATTGCGCTTCATAGTTCTGCGTGAATGCAACCGCGACCTTGCCGGTGCCGTCGGCGGCATCGATGACATAGGAGAGCGCGCTGGTGAAGGAGTCGAGGACAACGGGTAGATTCCAGTTACCGCCAACCGCCTGATCCCACCGCCAGTACTCGATATCTCCGGATGACACGGGAACAGTCCCGTATTCCGCAACGGGCATGGCAATAATGTGATAGATGTCCGTCGAGTTATACTTCGTTTGACCTTGATTCTGCGTAATCGCGACGTCGACTCCGAAGTCATCAGTCGGCCAATGCAAGTAGTCCGGGAGTTGCTCGGGGGTGAACGAGCCGCTTCCCTCGACAGTCTGATACAGATGCCAAGCCGAGTAATTCTGAATGCCCGGATCTGAGCGCTGGTGCAACACGACATGACACTTGTTGTCGCTGTCGACATCGAGACGGGGAAATCCGGCTTGGGCGAAATCACCGAGTCCGATTGAAGCCCCATCGAAGCCGGGAACCAAATCGCCCGCCGCCACGTCCCATGCCGCGTAGTTCACAAAGCGGTCTATCCCAAATTGTGCATACCGATCGTAGTGAGTCCATGTCATGTGCACGAAGTCTTCCCCCGGATTGCGCGCGATCTGACGGCCTTGTGAGTGGTAATGCCAGAGGTCGTAGAAGGTGTTGGCGATGTGCATCCCGGGCGACTCGAGCGTGTCCATGTCGAGCAGGCCGTTAGTCGACCTGGGGCGGGTGCGGTCGTTCACCGCCGGATAATCGACATCGGCGACGCGTTCGCCGCTGTCGCTGCGCGACGGCTGCGAGCGCCCGCCTGCGGCAGCATCCGTCGGGTACGTCAGTGCGGACGCCAGCGTGAGGGTCGCCGCCAGAGTCATCAGGCGGACGCGTCGGACCCTCCGGAAATCGCTACGAGCGATGATCATCTTTGCATCCCTTCGTTTCACGCGCACGGCTGACAAAACGCAACGCTCGGATCGGCGCTGCGAAACGCCACATCCACGAATGCAACCACGTCGAAGACATTGGTCGTCGCGTCGCAGGTGACATCGGTGTCGGCATAGGGACAATACTGACCTGCACTTGAAGCCCCGCTGCGGAACGCCACGTCGACCGCCGCCACCACGTCGAAGACATCGACGACGCCATCGGCATACGGGTCGCCGACGCCCGGGCAGGCGCATGCGTAGGGACAGATGTGCTCGGCATCGTCGCCGCCGGGGAGATTCAGGTACAGGACCATGTTCATGGTCCAGCCGGAGCCGTCCGCCCAGGTCGCGGGCTCGCGGTCGACGAGGTAGAGGATGTCAATCCCCTCCTGCCCGGAGATGTCCCGCGCGATGGTGGCCATGACATCGGAGGCGCAGAGCGAGTCGGGATTGGCGCTGCGGCAGTTCGGCGTCTTCGAGTTGGTCAGATTGACCGGCGCCGACCACGAGGCGCCGCGGTGGGGCGAGCCGGTGATGTACAGCTCGCCGTTGCAGTATCCCTGTGTCGACGTGTCGGCCCGCTCCTCCGAAGTCTCGCCACAGTTCTTGGTGTAGGTCACATACAGGAAGTTCTCGTTGGTCGCTGCGACATTGGAGCAGAAGGCCGAGCCGTCGCCGACCCCGAGCGTGATCTTGTTGAGATTCAGGTGCCCGGAGTAGTTGTAGAGGTTGGGATAATACCCCAGCGCCACTTGATCGATGGTTTGACGGGCATCGTCCCAATGACGAATCGCGATGTCGTCGGACTCGTTGGCATGCCGTTGCTCATCCCAGACAAGATGGAGAGTCGCGTCATGGTCGTAGGCGATGGAGATGTGCCCCCACGCCTGCGGGCCGGGCGTGAGGTTGTCGTTGTAATTCGTCACATAGCCGCGGTTGGGGTTGCCCAACTCCGTGCCATCGAGCCAGCCCAGACCACTGGTCAGCGATTCGCGGTAGACGATGTTGGTCAGTTCGTTCCACTGCGCCTCATAGTTCTGCGTGAATGCGACCGCGACTTTGTCGGTGCCGTCGGCCGCGTCGATGACGTAGGAAAGGGCGCCATTGGAGGAATCGATGATGACGGGATAAGGCCAGCCGGGATTCGCCTGATCCCAGCGCCAGTAGAGAATATCCCCGGTCGGAGAATTGTTCGGATAGTAGCCGGCGCCCATTCCAATTATATGAAAGACGTCCGTGTAGTTGTCTTTGGCCATGCCGTGATACTGAGAGATGGCGATGTCCGGCCACAGCGTCTCGGCGATGTCAGGGTTACTTGGGACAAGCGGCAACTGCTCGGGCGACAGAATGAAGTCACCTTCGACCGGGAGGAAGACGTGCCACGCCGAGTAGTTCTCGATCCCCGGATCGGGATACTGGTGAAAGGCCGTATGCGCCTTGTTGTCGCTGTCGACATCCAGACGCACGAATCCTGCGTGGGCAAAGTCCCCCAGCCCAATCGACACACCGTCAAATCCGGGATACAATTCAAACCCGGGCGGACCAAGTACATCCCACGAAGCGTAGTTTACAGTACGATCGCGGTCCCAGATGCCTTCGGGAATCTCATCCCAGTGAGTCCAGACCATGTGCACAAAGTCCTCACCCGGATTGCGCGCGATCTGGTGCCCTTGGGAGTCGTTGTGCTGGCTGTCATACGAATTACAGGCGATGTGCACGCCCGGTGAGGGCGGCGTCTCAGCATAGCAATACGGTCCGCCGGTTCTCGCGGACAACAGACCATCATCGACGACCGTTCGGTCGATGCACGCTCCCGTGGCAAGATAGTCGCCCCCGACGATCACCCGCTCGACATCCCGCCGGCGGATGTCGCCGGCGAGTGTATCCCCATACATTGCCGCCGTGAAGGCGAGCGCCGCGAGGGTCATTCGCAGCGTGCGGAGCAGCGATCGAAATCGTTCAGGCGTTGTCATGACTCCTCCCTGAATCCGTCGGCAAAGGATTGATAGCGCGCGCCGGGAGGCTCAGCAGAAGCTTCGCCCTCCCAAAGCGTGCGAGCGGGAGGGCGAGGCTTCCGCTCGTCCTGAGCACAGCGAAGGGCCGAGCCTGTATTTCGATTAAGGTTGCCCAATGGAGCTGATGATCCATCGCCTCACCCGCACGCATCGCAAAACACCACCTCCGGATCGGCGCTGCGAAACGCCACATCCACAAACGCAACCACATCGAAGACATTCGTCATCCCGTCGCAGGTGACATCGGTGTCCTCGTACGGGCACACCGGACTCTGCGGTGGCAGTGCGGCGCGAAAGGCGACATCCACCGATTTGACCACGTCGAAAATGTTGACCAGGCCGTCCAACACCGGGTCGCCGAGATTGGGGCAGTTGCAGCCGAGATTGGAATACGCCCATGCCCAGGCCTTCTGCACCGCCGCATGCAAACCGGCGTCATCCGGCTCGCCGGGCGCGGGGCTGTATGCGAAGTGCTGCAACGTGTCGGAGACCAGCGCGATGACATAGCGCGATGAGGCGCCGGGCGACAATGTCAGATTCTGGTCGAGCGTCAGGTATGTGTAGCGATCCTGCGACGAGCCGGGATCGATCAGTGCAAAGGTGATTCCCGGCGTCCCGACGATCCGGCTGTACATCAGTCCGCTCGACGGCCCGCCGCCGGTCTGGTTTTCCGTGTTCGCGCGAATGCCGCCATGCAACGGCGCGGCTTCGAAGAAAAACGGCGTCCCGGCCGCATCGCGTCCCGCGATGTAGGTGACGCCGCCGGAGAAACGCTGTGTCGACTGGAAAAATGATCCCGCGTGTCCGGCGGTATCGAAGCCGTACTGGTAAATCAGATTCGAGTCGCCCCAGTATTCGCCTTGATTGTCCGCACCGCGTTGACTGCCGACTGCGCCGCCGTCAAGGATATCGAAGTCGATCCACAATGCCGCAACGATCTGATCGAGCGTCTGGAGAAGAGATCCCGGCTCGTCGCTGCGATTGGTGATTCTGATGTCCGCCGCGATGAAGTCGGCCGAGTCGGGATGCTGCGGCGCGCACCATTTGAGCTCGATCTTAAGCAGCGAGTCGCGCGTCGTCATCTCGACGCGCGCGCTGGCGTATCCCTGACCGGTGCCGTATGCCGACGTGTCGACTTCCAGATCGGCTAAGGGACGGAACCCAAGCTGCCCCGGATCGGACATGTTGCCGCCGAACCGGTGATAGACGACCGTATCGGGCGACTGGCTCCCGTGCGCGATCAACAGCGAGGCATCGCCGATTGAGCTGGAACCGCCCGGAAAACGAAACAGCCCGCCCTGCACATCGGGCGCCCCGAAACGGCCGGTGCTGGCGACTTGGAGCGAAAGCACACCGGGGCTGGCTTTCGCGCTGCCCAGGAGCAACTCTTCAGGGCAGTAAAACTCGTCGACGACAAAAAAGTTGATCGGCAGGATGATCGGACTGGCGACCGAATCATCATCGTGGACAATCTGAACCTCGCCGACGTAGAGTCCTTCGGTCAATGCACCGGCGTCGAGCGTGAGAGTGAAAGCTTCGGCCGGATCGATATCGGCAATCTCAAATGGCCCCGACGGCGTCACCGAAAGCCATGATGCGCCCTGTGTGACCATGATCGAACCGTTCAAGAGCGCATTCCCGACATTGTCGATCGACAGGACCACCTCGGTGAATGCGCCCGGCGGCGCGTGATATTCGCACAACGGCTCCTCGGGCAACAGCGCCGCGATTGCCGGGGCAAAGTGCGGGCACACGTGCGGCGCATCGTCGCCGCCGGGGAGATTCAGGTAGATAACTTGGTTCATGGTCCAGCCGGAGCCGTCCGCCCAGGTCGCCGCCTCGCGGTCGACGAGGTAGAGGATGTCGATCCCCTCCTGTCCGGAGATGTCGCGCGCGATGGTCGCCATGACATCCGAGGCACAGAGCGAGTCGGGGTTTGCCGAGCGGCAATTCGGCGTCTTGGTGTTGGTCAGATTGACCGGTTTGGACCACGATGCGCCGCTGTTGTACGAGCCGGTGATGTACAGCTCGCCGTTGCAGATTCCCTGTGTCGACGTGTCCGCCCGCTCCTCCGAAGTCTCGCCGCAGTTCTTTGTGTAGGTCACATACAGGAAGTTCTCGTTGGTCAACCCGACATTCGAGCAGAACGCCGACCCATCGCCGATACCCAGTGTGATCTTGTTGAGATTGAGGTGGCCGGCGTAGTTTGCGTCATTCTCATAGTAGCCCAGCGCGACCTGATCGATGGTCTGACGGTTGTCGTCCCAATGCCGGATGGCGATGTCATCGGATATGTTCGACAGCCGCTGCTCATCCCAGACGATGTGAAGGACCGCGTCGTGATCGTAGGCGATGGAGATGTGCCCCCATACCTGTGGGCCGGGCGTCGTGTTGTCGGTGTAGTTGGTGACATATTCGCGATTGTTGTTGCCCAGTTCGGTGCCGTTAAACCACCCGAGTCCGCCGCTGCTTGATTCGCGGTAGACGAGGTTGAACAAATTGTTCCACTGCGCTTCGTAGTTTTGCGTGAATGCGACCGCGACCTTGTCGGTGCCGTCGGCCGCGTCGATCACATAGGACAGAGCCCCGTTGCTGGAATCGATGATGATCGGATCAGGCCAGCCGGGATTTGCCTGATCCCATCGCCAATAAACCAAGTCCCCGCTCGGAGAGCCGAACTGACCGCAAGGGCATATCGGCATGGCGATTACGTGGAAGATGTCGCTCGTATTATCCTTGGGCAGGCCATTATTTTGCGTGATCGCAATATCGGGCCACAACACTTCGGTGATGTCGGGTGACAACAGTGAGTCGGGGAGCTTCTCTGGCAACAAGACGTCCCCTCCCTCGATCGGTAAGAACACGTGCCACGCCGAGTAGTTCTCGATCCCGGGATCCGGATACTGGTGAAACACCGTGTGAGCGAGATTATCGCTGTCGATATCCAGACGTCCGAATCCGGCCCTGGCGAAATCCCCCAGCCCAATCGATACGCCGTCAAATCCGGGATACAATTCAAACCCAGGTGAGCCCAGTACATCCCACGAGGCGTAGTTCACAAAACGATCGCGGTCCCCGACGTCCTGCGGAATCTCATCCCAGTGCGTCCACACCATGTGCACAAAGTCCTCACCCGGATTGCGGGCGATCTGATGGCCCTGCGAGTCGTTGGCCTGGCTGTCATAAGACGTGTTCGCGATATGCGCGCCGGGCAACGGCGGCAGCGCATCGCTCTGCAGCCCTGCTGATGTCGCGGCCGTCGGACGGTCATCGACCACCGATTTATTGAGCGATGCATCCCGGGCGAGATAGTCGCCGCCGACCAGTACGCGCTTCGTATCCCGCCGCTGGATGTCGGCGGAAGGTTTAGTTTTGACGGCGGCCAGTGCGCTGTTATGAGCCGAATCACACACGCCGAAGGCACAGGCCAGCGCAATCAGTGTGACGGCCTTGATCCGGCGATGCGATCGACGCCGATGGATAAACGTGTCCCTGTTCATACAATCTCCTGATCAAATGCATGGATTACAAAACGCAGTGGCAGCGTCGGCGCTGCGAAACGCCACATCCACAAACGCCACCACGTCAAACACATTAGTCGTCCCGTCACACGTCACATCCGTGTCGGCAAACGGACAGCGCACACTCTGGTTCGGCGGGCCGCTGCGAAACGCCACATCGACCGCCGCGACGACGTCGAAGACGTTGACCAGGCCGTCCGAGACCGGGTCGCCATGCGTGGGGCAGTGACAGCCCAGATGTTCGTTTCCCCATCGCCATGCCTTCTGCAAGCTCTGGTGCAGACTGGTGATCGCGCCTTCCTGCCCCGACGGGACATAGTCCGGATGCGACAGCGTGTCCGACACAAAGCCGATGACATAGTTCTGCGACGCCCCCGGCGCCAGCGTCAGATCGTGATCGAGTTGGAAGTAGGTGAACATGTCTTCCGACGAGTCGGCCACAACCCAGTTGGGGTCGATGACCACGCCCGGACCGCCGGTCAGCGTGGAATAGAGGGCGCCGCTGGACGGTCCGCCGAAGGGGGTCTTGTTCACGGTGTTGAGCCCGACCCCCGCATGAATCCCCGCCGGGCCGCTGAAGCTGAAGCTCGTGCCGTTCGCGTCGCGCCCTTTCATGTATGTGATGCCGCCTGAGAACTTGCGCGATGTAGCGAAACCGGAATGTCCCACCGTGTCGAAGCCGTACTGATAGACGAAATTCGAATCGACCAGCGCGTCGCTGCCTGAGTTGTCCGCGTCGTGCTGGACATTCTGCTTGTTGCTCTCGACCACGTCCAAATCGTTCCACAGTCCGACCAGAACGTCGCTGAGCGCCTGATTGAATTGCGGATGGCCGCCCGGCAGATCGACGGTGCGATTGCGCACCACATATTCGGCAATGACGAAGTCGGCCGAATCGGGATGTTGCGGCGCGTACCACGTGGTTGTGATCTCGATGAGCGAATCGCGCGTATGGAACAGCGCCGTGGCACTGGCGAAGCCCGCGCCGGTGCCATAGGCCGACGTATCCATCGACAACGGCAGAATCGGAATGAAGCCGAACTGTCCGGGGTCGGTGAAGTTGTCGCCGAAACGGTGAAACGCCACCGTGTCGGTCGACTGTGTGCCGTGCGCGATCACCAGCGAGGCATCGCCGATGCTGTACGACGAATCCTTCAGCCGCAGCAGCCGTCCCGGCAAATCCCCCGCGCCGAAGCGTCCGTTGTTGGCGACCGACAGTCCGAGAACCCACGGATTGGTCTTTGCGGTCTTCAGCACCATCGCCTGGGGACAGAAGAAGTCGTCGGTGACGAAAAAGTCGATCGGGATGACCAACGGATCGGCGATCAGCGTGTCATTGTGTGTGATCTGAATCTCACCGGCGTAGTAACCGTTGGGGAGCGACGACGCATCCATGGTTACGTCGACGCTCAATGTCGGATCGCTCGCCCCGAGATTGTATGCGCCGCTCGGCACGGTCGAGAGCCACGCGCCGCCCTGCGTGACGATGATGCTGCCGCTCAGCGGAGCAGTGCCGCCGTTTTCGATTCCCAAGGGCGCGATGACCTGCATGCCCGACATCGTGTGGAATTCGCATTCGGGGTCCTGCTCAAACGTGAGCTCAAGCGACGGGGCAAACAGCGGGCAGACATACGCCGCGTTGTCACCGCCGGGGAGATTCAGATACATCACCGGATTGAGCGTCCAGCCGCCGCCGTCGGCCCAGGTAGCCGCTTCGCGGTCGACGAGGTAGAGGATGTCGATCCCCTCCTGACCGGAGATGTCGCGCGCAATCGTCGCCATGACATCGGAGGCGCATAGCGAATCGGGATTGGCGCTGCGGCACCCGGGGGTCTTGGTGTTGGTCAGATTGATGGGTTTCGACCACGTCTGCCCGTCGCTGGCCGATCCGGTGATGTAGAGCTCGCCGTTGCAGAAGCCGAAATCGGAGACGTCGGCCGCTTCCTCCGCTGTCTCGCCGCAGTTCTTGGTGTAGGTAACATAGAGGAAGTTTTCGTTCGTTATGCCGTAGTCGGAGCAGAAGGCCGACCCGTCGCCGACCCCGAGCGTGATCTTGTTGAGATTCAGGTGTCCGGGGTAGTTGAAGAAGTTCTCATAGTACCCCGTTTCGACTTCATCAATTGTTCGGCGCACATCGTCCCAGTGACGGATCGCTGCCTGGCTCTCGTCATCGGCGTATCGCTGCTCATCCCAGACAAGGTGCAGCACCGCGGCATGGTCGTAGGCGATGGAGATGTGCGCCCACGCCTGCGGACCGGGGGTGAGATTATCGGTGTAATTGGTGATGTACTCGCGATTGGCATCGCCCAATTCCGCACCATTGACCCAACCGAGTCCGCCGGTTGTGCTTTCGCGGTAGACAATGTTCTGGAGGTTATTCCACTGCGACTCGTAGTTTTGCGTGAATGCAACGGCTACACGGTCGGTCCCGTCCAGCGCATCGATGACGTAGGATAATGGGCCATTCGTGGAGTCGATGAGGACGGGCTGACTCCATCCGGGGTTGTTGTTGTCGAATCGCCAATAGGCGATTTCGTCGAATACGCCGCAGAACTGGAAGCAGGATGCCACTGACGCGATCGCGTGTACGACGTCGGTCGAGACATCCTTCGCGGCGCCGTGATTCTGGGTGATTGCGATGTCCGGCCAAAGCGTCTCGGTGACTTCCGGGTTGTTCGGGATTGAAGGCAGCTGCTCGAGGAGGATGACATCCCCGCCCTCGAGGGGGAGGAAAACGTGCCACGCCGAATAATTCGCGATCCCCGGATCCGGGTACTGATGGAATACCGTGTGGGCCAGGTTATCGCTGTCGATGTCCATGCGGACAAAGCCCGCGCGCGCAAAGTCGCCGAGCCCGATCGACACACCGTCAAATCCGGGATACAATTCAAACCCGGGTGGACCAAGCACATTCCACGAGGCGTAGTTCACGAAGCGATCGCGGTCCCCGATGCTTTCGGGAATCACATCCCAGTGAGTCCACACCATGTGCACAAAGTCCTCGCCCGGATTGCGGGCGATCTGATGGCCCTGCGAGTCGTTGTGCTGGCTGTCCCACGCCGTTTGGGCGATCCATTCCCCCGGTGAAGTCGGCGGAGTGACGATCAAAAGCGGACTGGTCGTCGCCCCGCGCGGCCGGTCGTTGACGACCGGGCGGTCGCTCGCGTCGCGCACGATGTAATCACCGCCGATGATGCGTCGGGGGCGGTCCTGATTGGCAGCGAACGCACTGGCAGCGTTACCAACCAGCAACACACTGCTGACGATTATCGCGAAGCTCTGCCGCATTGTGCGGCCGGTTCGTGTACACCGCTCACTCCCTGACATGTTTCCTCCTTAAGAACAGGCTCAGCAGAAGCTTCGCCCTCCCAAAGCGTGCGAGCGGGAGGGCGAGGCTTCCGCTCGTCCTGAGCACAGCGAAGGGCCGAGCCGGTATTTCGATTAAGGTTGCCCAATGGAGCTGATGATCCATCGCCTCACCCGCACGCATCGCAAAATACAACCTCCGGATTGGCGGCCCGAAACGCCACATCCACAAACGCAACCACATCGAAGACATTCGTCGTCCCGTCGCAGGTGACATCCGTATCGGCAAATGGACAGCGCACACTCTGGTTCGGCGCGCCGCTGCGAAACGCCACGTCGACCGCCGCCACGACGTCGAAGACATTGACCAGACCGTCTGAGACCGGGTCGCCATGGGTGGGGCAGTCGCAGACGTAGGGGCAGATGTGCACGGCATCATCACCGCCGGGAATGTTCAGATACATCACCGGATTGAGCGTCCAGCCGGAGCCGTCGGCCCAAGTGCCCGCTTCGCGGTCGACGAGGTAGAGGATGTCGATTCCCTCCTGGCCGGAGATGTCCCGCGCGATCGTCGCCATCACCTCCGAGGCGCACTCCGACCCCGGCACGTCACCTTCGCAATTGGGCGTTTTGGTATTGGTCAGATTGAACGGCACCGACCAGTTCAGTCCGCCATCGGGAGAGCCGGTGATATACAATTCCCCGTTGCAGAAGCCGTAGTCGGACACGTCCGCCTGTTCTTCAGGCGTCTCACCGCAGTTCTTCGTGTAGGTGACATAGAGAAAGTTCTCGTTGGTCGTGCCATAGTCGGAGCAGAGGGCCGAGCCATCGCCGACCCCGAGCGTGATCTTGTTGAGATTCAGGTGCCCGGAGTAGTTGTAGAGATTGGGATAATACCCCAGCGCCACCTGATCGATGGTTTGTCGTGCGTCGTCCCAGTGACGGATGGCGATGTCGGGCGACAGTTCCGCAACCCGCTGCTCATCCCAGACGATATGAAGGGTAGCATCGTGATCGTAGGCGATGGAGATGTGCCCCCACGCCTGCGGGCCGGGCGTCGTGTTGTCGGTGTAATTGGTGACGTACTGCCGTGTGGCATTTCCCAGTTCCGTACCGTCCACCCACCCCACGCCGCCGGTTTGCGATTCGCGATAGACGACGTTCTGAAGGTTGTTCCACTGCGCTTCGTAGTTCTGCGTGAAGGCGACCGCGACCTTGTCGGTCCCGTCGGCGGCGTCGATCACGTAGGAGAGAGCGCCGTTACTGGAATCGATAACGACGGGGGGGGTCCAGTTACCGCCAACGTCATAATCCCAGCGCCAGTACAGAATGTCACTGCTGGGGCTGCAAAATCCGCCGCCAGTAACTATGCAGCCCATGCCGATGACATGCAACACATCGGTGGTGTTGTCTTTGGCAGCGCCGTGATTCTGAGTTACCGCGATGTCCGGCCATAGTATCTCGACAATGTCAGGGTTACCGGGATAAAGCGGCAACTGCTCGGGCGACAGAATGAAGTCACCTTCGACCGGGAGGAAGACGTGCCACGCCGAGTAGTTCTCGATCCCAGGATCCGGATACTGGTGAAAGACCGTGTGAGCCAGATTATCGCTGTCGATATCGAGACGCACGAATCCGGCCAATGCGAAATCGCCCAATCCCATCGAAACGCCATCGAGACCCGGATACAACGTGCTGGTTATCGCATTCCAGGCCGCGTACTTGACGGTGCGGTAACGATCATCCGGGGCGGTTGGTATCTGATCCCAGTGCAGCCACACCATGTGCACGAAATCCTCGCCCGGATTGCGCGCGATCTGATGGCCCTGCGAGTCGTTGGCTTGGCTGTCGTACGAAGTAGTCGCGATGTGCACGCCCGGCGACGTGATTGACGTGGCATCGACGAGCGCATTCGACAACTGCGCGCGCAATCGGTCATCCACGGCGGCCTGATCGGTCGGCTGCCCGCGGACAATCTCGTCGCGGTGCAGCACCGGCGGCCAGGTGCGCGAGGTGACATCGCCGGCGCTCGCGTCGGCAATGCCCAGGGATATGATTACTGTCGCGGCCGTCGACACGGCGGCCCGGCCGGGGAAAACCCGCATCGATTTGGGCATACCACCTCCCTTGGGAAGTGGTGAGGGGTGTATGGCGCTGACTCCAATTATCTAAGATCGGGCCTAAAGGGAGCGATGCAAGCAGAATGTGCCGTGGGTCCGTCAAAACCTTGGCAGACCATGAGGCGACGCCCGGCCCCGATCCCTCCCATGGGCATTACCCACGGGCAGGCAGAGTATTTCGAGCCATCCCTTGACGGGGCAGTTTTCCGTGAAGGGAGATTCCTCACCCCCTCCATTGACCGCCTGCGGCGCTCAATTCGGGGGATTCGGAATGACTCTTCGGGCGGGGGACGCACCGTATCAGGCGTTGTTGTGCTGAGTTCTGCGGACAGTTCCCCCCATGTCATTCCGAACCCCCTCCATCCCTTCCCGCATGCGGGACGGGATGGAGGGGGTGAGGAATCTCCAACGCGAGCGTGTGACCAAGCGTCAGAAAGCCCGCACGATGGTACGGGTCTCACACAGACGTCACCCCAAACCCTTACCAGGGGGTGTGTTGAGAAAGTCCTATTCGATGTCACCCCGAGCCCTTCGGGCGAGGGGTCTCGATGCGCGCGAGGCCGCCGACAACGCGTTGGAGATTCCTCGCCCTTCGGGCTCGGAATGACCTGAGTGACTATTTGCATGAAACTCGATTTTGTGGATTCCAATGGGATTTACGACATTCCCAAGGCCCCGGGCCACCGTCCAACTTAAAAGGCGGTGGTAGACATTGACCCCGCCGTCCGCCCACGGGATATTCTTAACATGACACTGGGCGGTTCGGAGTCGCGTTTCTGGACCATCCCCAACGCGCTGTCGCTCTCGCGGATCGCGCTGTTGCCGGTGTGGTGGTGGGTGATGGCGTCGCCCGCCATCTCGGACATCTGGGGTGGTGTTTTAATCATCTACGCGATCATCTCCGACGTCGCCGATGGGTATCTCGCGCGACGCCTCGGCCAAATCACGCGCTGGGGACGAATTCTCGATCCGATCGGAGACAAGATCGCGGCCCTCGTGGTCGGCGTCTTTTGCGTCATGCACCGGGGGATGAGTCCGCTCGCATTCTTCTTAACGATCGTGCGTGATGTCGCGCTTATCATCGGCGGCTGGCTGATCTTCCGCAAGCGGTATGAAATCCCGACGTCAATCAACATTGGACGCTACGCCGCTCTGATCTGGGGACTGACACTTCTCTGTTTCGCGTTCGATTGGCAGCCGGTCGCCGGATGGCTGCTGTGGCCGGCAGTGGCGTTCTACCTGCTTGCGGGAATTGTCTATCTTGCGGGTCTGCGCAGATCTGCGCCGAACCCATCGGTCGCCGCAAACCGCACTAAAAGCGTCGGAATTTCGAGTTGACGATCCCTGCCGCCGTCGCGTAATACATTGGTGGTACTGTGCGTTACGCGTCGCCGGGAAGAGCCATGAGCCAGAACGTCATCGCCGCACCGCTTCTGATCGGGACACCCATCCGTCTGCGAATGACGGTCAACGGCCGCGCGGTCACCATCGACACGACGACCGACCGGACGCTGCTGGATGTCATCCGTGACGACCTCGGATTGACCGGCGCCAAACGCGGCTGCGATATCGGCACTTGCGGCTCCTGCGCGGTGATTCAGGATGGCAAGGCGGTGATGTCGTGTATCGTGCCGGTCGAGAAATCGCAGAACAGCGCCGTCGAGACGGTCGAAGGACTCACGCAGGACGGCCGGCTGCACCCCCTGCAGCAGGGGTTTATCGATGGGCATGGATTCCAATGTGGAATATGCACTTCCGGGTTCCTGATGTCGGCTAAGGCATTGCTCGATATGCACCCGAACCCGACTGAAAAACAAATCCATCAGGCGATCCACAAAAACATCTGCCGCTGCACCGGCTACAATCAACTCGTCGAATCGATCAAGCTCGCCTGCGGTCAAATCAAAGTCGATGAGCTCGACCGCGACACCTACCGCACCGCGCGCGTGGTCAAACCGGTGCCGGGCACACCGGAGCTGCCGCCGCGCAAACTCAACGTCGTCGGCAAAGCGCATGCACGCATCGAATCACGCAGCCGCATCGACGGCTCCGCGCTGTACACTGCCGACATCAAAGCGCCGCCGGGAACACTGCACGGCGTCACTGTCCGTGCCGACCGCGCCTCAGCCGACATCATCACGGTCGACACTTACGCCGCGCTGGAAGTCGACGGCGTCGTCAAGGTTCTCACCTGCGAAGATATCCCCGGTGAAAATGCCTACGGCAAGGTCATCCGCGATCAACTCGTCTTTGCCGAAAGTCAAGTGCGCTACTATGGCGAGCCGATCGCCCTTGTGCTGGCCGAGACTCCCAGGGCGGCGCGTCTGGGGGCCGAAGCAGTACACATCGAATACGGCGAGCGTCCCGGAGTCTACGATCCCGAAGCGGCGATGGCGCCCGATGCGCCGCTGGTCCACGCCAAGGGCAACATCCTTTCGCACTATCATCTCGAAAAGGGAAAGGTCGATGACGCCTGGGGGTCGTGCGCGCATGTCATCGAACGGCGCTACACGACTCATCCGCAGGATCACGCCCCCATCGAGCCGGAGGCGGCGCTGACATACTGGGACGACGACGACGGCAAGCTCGTGGTGATCTCGCCGGGGCAGTCGGTCTTTTTCGACCGTTTGAATGTCGCGCGCGCGCTGGGCGTTCCCAAAGATGACGTCCGCTGTATTCAACCCGCGATCGGTGCGGCCTACGGCAAACGCGAGGACATCTACGCGCAAATCCACGCGGCGCTCGGCACGCTGGTCACCGGCCGTCCGGTGCGCATCGAGTACACGCGCGAAGAGACGATGCATGTCACCACCAAACGCACGCAACTGCGCACCAACATCAAAGGCGGCTGCGATGCCGAGGGGCGGTTGATCGCTCTGGAAGCGCGCGTGGTGGGCGATGCGGGCGCGTATGCGTCGTGGTCGGTCAACATCATGCGCAAGGCGGGCGTGCTGGTATCGGGACCGTACAACATTCCCCATGTGCGCGTCGATTCGTACGCAGTCTACACGAACAACCCGTTCACCGGCGCGACGCGCGGTTTCGGCGCGGCCGAGACCGCCTTCTGTGCCGAGTCGTTCATGGATGAACTGGCGCGCGAGGCCGGAATCGATCCGTTGGAATTCCGTCGCCGCAATGCGTTGCAGCCGGGTATGCGATCGGCGACCGATTTTGCCCTGCCCGGACCGTTGCCGGTCGTCGAGACCATCGACGAGGCCGCGCGCGACTTTCCCTGGAATGAGCCATTGCCGCAACACCCCATCGACCCGGAGCGCTACAAGCGGGGACGCGGCATCGCCACGATCTGGTACGGCATCGGATTCGGTTCCGGCATTCCCGACATCACCTCGTGCATCGCCGAGTTGCACGACGACGGCGTCTGCTCGATCCGCGTGGGCACGGTCGATTACGGCAATGGCTCCAACACCACATTCGCGATCATGGCGGCCGAAGCATTGGGCTCGACTGTCGAAAAGATTCGCGTCATCAATGCCGACTCCGCCAACACCCCCAACTGCGGCTCGACGGTCGCCACCAAGCAGACATACACCACCGGCAACGCCGTGGTCATGGCGTGCGCGCGTTTGCGTGAGGATGCCGATGCGGTCGCCGCGCAATTGCTCGGTGTCGAGGCATCGCAGATCGAAGCGGCAGATGGATTCTATCAGGTGACCGGGAACGGTCACCATCCGCTCGCACTGTCGGAGATCGCCGTCAACTTCCGCAAGTACGGAAAACCGCGCCGCCGCGAGGGACGATTCAACGCGGGCGCATTGACCGCGCCGTTGGACAAACAGACCGGATTGGGGAAGGCGTGGTTTCCGATGGCCTACGGCACCCAGATCGCCGAGATCACCGTCGATACGAAGACGGGCAAAATCACGGTCGACCGCATCGTCGCCGCGCACTACCTCGGACGCGCCATCAACTCGCGCGCGGTGCGCGGGCAGGTGGTCGGCGGCGTGTCCTTCGGGATCGGATTTGCGCTCACGGAGGACTCGAAGTACGTCGATGGCATCTGTCAGAACGTGAACTTCGACAAGTATCGTCTGATGCGCGTGACCGAAGCGCCGCCGGTCAAAGTCATCGCGGTGGAGCAGGATGAGACCAGCGGCCCCTTCGGCGCGATCGGCATCGGCGAGCCGCCGACGCTCGGCCCCGCGCCCGCCATCGCCAACGCGCTCCATGACGCCTGCGGCATCCGTATCCGCGACCTGCCGCTGACCAAAGACAAGGTCAAAGCCGCGCTGGACGCGCTTCACACGTAGGCGCCGATCCTGCATGCGCAGGGTGTCGCCCTCTCCCTGTGGGAGAGGGTTGGGGTGAGGGGTTCGTCATGCCCCGAGTCGACTGAACTCCGCCGCCGCCGACTCTCACCCCGACTTCTCCGCCTCAAATTCCAGCTTGCCCGATAGCCCGATCAGTTCGATCCGCACCAGCCAGTTGCCCGCTGATCCCGACAACGTCGAGATCGTCCCATCGTCATCGAGGTCGCGCGAGTAGACCTGTGTGCTGTCGGCGTCGAGGATGATCAGCATCGCGCTCCCGTCGGTGATGTCGCAGGACTGCGTAACACTGGCGGTGGTGCCGTTGAAGTCCCACTCGTAGTCAATCGTGTCGGTGACATTGATCATCTCATCGGCGGTGTACCGGAACCGATCCACCGAGATGCGCACGTCGGGACCGGGCGGCCCGGTCGGGCCATCACCGCAGCCGGTGCTCAGCAACAGACCGGCGAATACGGCAAACACCGATTTGTGAGTCATGGGGCGCCTCCTTCTGTCAAAGAGATTATACCAGCTTCGCAACGGCTGATGACACGAATACCCGCTCTGTTTCTCCACGCCGGCCGCCCCCGTCATTCTGAGTCCTTCAGCCCGCCTGCGGCGGGCTGAAGGGCGAAGAATCTGCTTTTACCCCCGTGGCGGGCGAAGAAGCAGATTCTTCGTTGCACCGTTCCGCCTCCGGCGAAACGGCGCTCCTCAGAACGACTGTGACCGGGATGGCGACAGGCGGCGGGTAACGGAGCTCTGACAATTTGACTGTTGCTCCCGGCCCGCGCGTGTAACTTTGGCGCATGCCGACCGGCCCCTTGAATCTCGACTACGGCGTGATCGACATTCACATCCATGTCGCCCCGTGGGGGATGCTGCATGAACCGATCCTCGAACAACTCAAGCAGGGCCGCGACCGATTCGAGTTTCTGCTCTCGGTTTCGCGCGATCCCCAAAAGTTGATCGCGCTGATGGACGAGGCCGGCATCGAACGCGTCGGCGTCATGAACTATGTCGCGCCCGACATCATGGGGTTCACGTTCGCAGTCAACCGTTTCTCCGCCGACTACGCGCGCGACCATCGGGACCGCATCTTCGCGCATGGGTCGGTCGATCCGGTCGGCTCGACCGACCCGAACGGTGAACTGTCGCTGCTGCTGGATGAATGGGGGATCAGCGCGATCAAGATTCACCCGCCGCACCAGGGCGTTGCCCCGAATGCGTATCTCAGCGGCAACACGATCCTGCCGGTCATATACGAAGGGTGTCAGCGTCGCGGTGTGCCGGTCGTATTTCATACCGGCACGACGACATTCAAAGGCGCGCGGATCAAGTACGGCGATCCGATCCATATCGACGATGTCGCCTGCGACTTTCCCGATCTGACGATCATCATGGCGCATGCGGGACGGCCGTTGTGGTATCAGACCGCGCGGTTTCTGGTGCGCCGCCATCCCAATGTATACATGGACCTCTCGAGCATTCCGCCGCAGAGCATCCCGCGCGCCTTTCCCGACCTCGCCAAATACGCCGACAAAGTTCTGTGGGGGACCGACTGGCCCGGCCCCGGCGTGCCGGACATGAAGACCAATCTCCACGCATTTCTTCAACTCGGCTACGATCCGGCCATGACGCGACAGATTCTGCGCGATAATGCAATGCGACTGTTCGGGTGGAAATGAGCGAGATGCCGGTCAGCGTCTTGACCGTCTTCGCGGTGGCGATGCTCACGGCGCTGGCCACCGGTTTGGGAGCAATGCCGTTTCTATTTTTCCCGACTGTCAGCCGTCGCTGGCTGTCGATCTCCAATGCCGTTGCCGCCGGGCTCATGCTCGCCGCCAGCCACAGCCTGATCGTCGAAGGGAATCATTACAGTCTCTACAAGACGCTGATCGGGATTTTAATCGGCATGGCGGTCATCGCCGTCAGCGACCGCATTCTCGAAAAACGCAAAGACCTTCACATCGGCCGGCTCAGCGGCGCCGATGGACGCAAAGCGATCCTCATTCTCGGCGTGATGACCATGCACTCATTTGCCGAGGGAGTGGGAGTCGGCGTTTCGTTCGGCGGAACCGAGGCGCTCGGCATCATGATCAGTCTTGTCATCGCCATTCACAATATCCCCGAAGGACTGGCAATCAGTCTGGTAATGGTGCCGCGCGGCACAACGATCTGGAAAGCGGCGTGGTGGAGCGTCTTCTCGTCGCTGCCGCAGCCGCTGATGGCGGTGCCCGCGTATCTCTTCGTCAGCATCTTCGAGCCGTTTCTGCCGATCGGTTTGGGCATCGCAGGCGGGGCGATGATCTGGATGGTTTTCGCCGAGTTGATCCCCGACGCGCTGCGCGACGCCTCCGGTCATCTGGTCGCCACGACCGTGACCATCTCGGTCGTCGTCATGCTCGCGGCGCAGGCAATGTTCTTCAATCTGTAACTACCAATGCACGCGCTGTTATTGTCGCTTAGACCAAGTAATCGGATTGTGCTTGGTGCTCTGGACTCGGTGGATACCAAGTAGTTTCAGTCGCTGCTGTTGATTAGCCGTCCCCAGCAATCCCAGCGCCTTGACTGTAAGGTCGTTGACGGCTTCTCCTATGTCTTCATCGAGTTGCAGCAATGACGGATGGCTTAGATCGCAAAACTGAAATGCCATCGACCAGCCGCGTACGGTTAGCCGGATTCTACTGAGCCACTCGGAAAGGCCATTCCCATGGTAGAGGGTCGAACGTGAAATCGACCTCAGATCACAAATTGCGTCGTCGGAGATGCTCTTGACTTTCTTGAGGACTTTTCTGCGTGACTCTCGACTCGGAATTACGACACCCGGGCTGATCTTGCATCCAAGGAAATCAAACCCCTTGTCAACTCTGCCTGTCTTTGCCTTGCAATTCTTACCATTGAGTTCATGCAACGATAGACCATGGCCTCTCAGCACCTTGTCGGCGCGTGCGAGGACAGCCCTTACTGATTGCAGTGTGGGGCCGAGAATGACGAAGTCGTCGATGAATCGAATTGTTGTAGTTTGATCGGTGTTTGTGATACGGTCAAACTCATGAAGTAAAATGTTCCCCAGCAGAGTCGAAAGGCAGTTTCCTTGAGCAACACCACGAAACTGTGTTGGGAACAATTCTCCCATAGTCCGAAGTGCACCGAGGTTTGTCAATTCTGTTCTCGTCGCACCGTCGAGGAGTTGGAACAGATACGGATCCGTCACATGCGCTTTGATTGACGCTAAAACGGATTGACGCGGCACATTCCTGTAGAATTCAACAATGTCGGATCGAACAAAGAACTGTGATTTGCGATCGCGAATTGCGTGCGCCGTACACTCAATCGCCTTGGCAACGTCGCGCTCTTGAACGCCTCCGAAGCTGTATGGATTAAGATAGTAAGGTCTTAGAGATGCAATCGATTGCAGCAAGTCGAGAATCGCACGTTGGACAATCCTCTCCTCGACTTGGGCAACGACGATCGGGCGTTTCTTCCCTTCGCCCTTGTCTTTTAGCCAACCGTATGAACCTCTAAACGTGAATCGTTTTTCTCTAAGTTGCCTACAGACACGTTTGAGGTGTCGATCCGACTCTCTAGCGAATTCTTTAACTTCTTTGCGAGTTTTCTCACCTGCAGTCGGAGACGTACCGTTACGATAGATTGTGTGCCAGGCGCTCCGAATGAGCGGAAGGGAACTGATCTTTTTCAATCGTTACTGGTGACCTATCTGCCTTGTCTTTCGGGTGCCATTCGAGTCCAACCCGGTAGACGAGACCTGCTTTCTATCGTCTTCTGAGGTTCCGAATCCGGCCCTTCCAGTCGACGGACAGGGTACATCCGCCGGAGCACGTCTTCCACGAAATCGCCCCTTCCGGGACGTTGACTTGGAGACTAGCTAAGACGAGTGATACGCGGACGGCCAAAGACACAAGAGCGCCGAATCCGGCAAACCTGCTGCCTCCATCAACGGTCATGGTCCCTCCATCCCGTGTGTGGTACGGTTTTTGTGGTCGGCGTTTGGACTAATCTCCAAACTTTCGTCCACCCCGGCGGCCCCGTGCTCAATCAATGCTGTTAGCGTTATCTGGCACTCTGCAATGAGCTGGACGCCGCTCTCTGGTTCGCCTGCCGGGTACTCGCATCGTCTTCTGAGGTTCCGAATCCGGCCCTTCCAGTCGACGGACAGGGTACATCCGCCGGAGCACGTCTTCCACGAAATCGCCCCTTCCGGGACGTTGACTTGGAGACTGGCTAAGACGACTTCCCACAGCGTTACCGTATGAGCCGTACGCCATGTTCGTCAATACTTTTCAGTGGATTGAGTCGAGAAAGTGATATGAAGGATTCTGCGGCACCGTGGGCATACTGGAGTAGCTTCTCCACGACCATGGTTGACACAAGTGATGAATCTCCCCCGCTCTATTGTGCGATTGAGTGCCTAAACCGTCCCCCCGCCAAAATCCCGGTATCGGTGATGATCGCAGTGATCAGCGCATTGGGCGTCACATCGAACGCCGGGGAGAAGACGCGCACATTGGTCGGGGCGAGGCGGGCATCGCCAATATCGGTCACTTCCGTGGCGGAGCGTTCCTCGATGGGAATCTGCGCGCCCGATTCGATCGCATCATCGAAAGTCGATCTGGGCGCGGCGACATAAAACGGTACGCCGTGATGCGCCGCCAGCACCGCCAGATTGTATGTGCCGATCTTGTTGGCGACATCACCGTTGCGGGCGATGCGATCGGCGCCGACGATGACCGCATCGATTTGGCCCGAGGCAAAGAGCGTCGCCGCCGTATTATCGGTGATCAGCGTGGCGTCAATCCCTTCCTGCAGGAGTTCCCACATCGTCAGCCGCGATCCCTGCAGCACCGGGCGCGTTTCATCGACGAAGACACGAAAGGTTTTCCCCTGGTCCCTGGCCGTATACAGCGCGGCGAGCGCGGTGCCGATTCCGGCGGTCGCCAATGCCCCGGCATTGCAGTGGGTCAGCACGATCGCGCCGTTTTCGATCAGCGTTGCCCCATGCTCGCCGATCCCCCGGCACATGGCGACGTCTTCGGCATGTATCGCCTGCGCCTCCGAGGCGAGCAGCTCCTTGAGACGCGGCGCGTCGGTTGCGCCCGAACGGCCCGCGACGGTCATCATCCGGTCGACCGCCCAGGCGAGATTGACGGCCGTCGGTCGCGCCGATTTCAATACATCGCCCGCCGTGCGCAGCCGCACGAGAGCGGACTCGATGCCGGCCTCTTTGCCGGTGAGCGCCATCGCCATTCCATAGGCGGCCGCGACGCCGATGGCCGGAGCGCCGCGCACCGTGAGATTGCGAATTGCTTCGGCGGTGTCCTCGGCGGTCGGACAGACGACCGTGTGGATATGGCGCGGCAACGCGCGCTGATCCAGCAGGTGCAGCGCGCCGTCTCTCCACTCCAGCGTTTGGAATTTCATTATCCGGGGCAAGGCAGCGGTAATCGTATCACGACTTGCGGCCGAGGAGCTTGCGCAATAGCCAGCGCACCGGATCGTACGATTTGTCCGCCACGCGCTCTTTCAACGGTATGATGCCGTTATCGGTGATCTTGATATGCTCCGGACAGACTTCGGTGCAGCACTTGGTGATGTTGCAATACCCGGTGCCGCCCTCATGTTGCAGAAACTCGCGACGGTCCCTCGTGTCCAGCGGGTGCATCTCATACACGGCCGCCCGGATCAGAAATGCCGGGCCGACAAAATCATCGAACTTGGCATGGGTCCTCAGCACATGACACACGTCCTGACACAGGAAACACTCGATGCACTTGCGAAACTCCTGCGGCCGCTCGACTTCGTACTGTTGCATGCGCCAGGACCCATCGGGGAAATCCGGCTCACGCGGCTGGAAGTAGGGGAGACGCCGGTTGCAGGAATAATTCCAGGAGACATCAGTCACCAGGTCCCTGACGACCGGGAATGTCCGCATCGGCGTGATGGTGATCGTCTCGTTCGGTTCATAGTCCGACAGGCGCGTCATACACATCAGTCGCGGCCGTCCGTTGATCTCCGCCGAGCAACTGCCGCACTTGCCCGCTTTGCAGTTCCAGCGGCATGCCAGGTCGGATGATTGCTCCGCCTGGATGCGATGCACAGCATCGAGGACGACCATCCCCGTATCGCAATCGATTTCGTAGGGGACCAGCGCGCCGGTTTCACGGTCGGTGCCGCGAAAGACCCTGAACGACCGCGTCGCCATGGTCAGACCGCGCCTTTCTCGATGATGGCGCGCAGATCGTCGGGCAACGGCGGTTGTGGCGCCGCCGCGACATTCATCTTCTCACCATCGCGTCGGATCACGATCTCCTGACGTTCCCACGACGTTTCGCTGTTGGGAAAGTCCATGCGGGTGTGCGCGCCACGGCTCTCCGGGCGCAGCAATGCGGCACGTGTCGATGCCTCAGCGACGATCATCAGCGAGCGCAGATCGATGGCCGTATTCCAGCCGGGGTTGTACTCGCGATGGCCTTCAACCGATACTTTAAGTGTCCGCTGCCGGAGTGCGTCCAGGTCGGACAGCGCTTCTTCCAACTGCGCCCGCTCGCGGATGATCCCGACTTTGCTTTGCATCATCCTCTGCAAGTCGGCCTGGACGGTAAATGGATTCTCTCCGCCGGTGTGATCGAACGGGGCGATCGCGCTTTGAATCGCCGCCTCGATGTCCGCATCGGGTATCGTGCGATCCGATGAATCCTTCCGGGCGGATTCGGCCGCGTGCATTCCGGCGAGACGTCCGAAGACGATCAGATCCGAAAGCGAATTGCCGCCGAGACGATTGGCGCCGTGCATGCCGCCGGCGACTTCACCCGCCGCGAACAGCCCCGGCACGGTCGATTCCTGGGTATCGGCATCGACCTTGATGCCGCCCATGGCGTAGTGGGTCGTCGGCCCGACTTCCATCGGTTCCCGGGTAATGTCCAGGCCCGCCAGTTCTTTGAATTGATGATACATGCTCGGCAGCTTCTTGCGAATGTAATCGGGCGAGCGTTTGACGGCGATATCGAGAAAGACGCCGCCGTGCGGGCTGCCGCGTCCGGCTTCACACTCGGCGCGAATCGCGCGCGCGACCACGTCGCGGGTCAGCAGTTCCGGCGGGCGGCGATACTTCGTACGATCTTCAGTGACCCAGCCGTCCGCTTCCTTCTCGGTATCCGCAAAGTCGCCCTTGAACATGTCGGGCACATAGTCAAACATGAAACGCCTGCCGTCTGAGTTTTTCAGGACACCGCCTTCGCCGCGCACTCCCTCGGTGACCAAAATTCCCTTCACCGACGGCGGCCAGACCATCCCCGTGGGATGAAACTGCATGAACTCCATGTCGATCAGTGAGGCGCCCGCGTCATAGGCGAGCGCTTGTCCGTCGCCGGTGTATTCCCATGAATTGCTGGTGATCTGCCATGCCCGGCCGATGCCGCCGGTCGCCATGACGATGGCATCCGACTCGAACAACACGAAGCGACCGTTCTCGCGACGGTACGCCAATGCCCCGGCGACACGGCCATCGATCACAAAGAGCCGGGTAACCGTGTGCTCCATGAAGACATCGATGCCGCTGTGCACGCCTTTGTCCTGCAGGACACGGATCATCTCCAGTCCGGTGCGATCGCCGACGTGAGCGAGCCGTTCGTAGGTGTGCCCGCCGAAGGGACGCTGATTGATTTTTCCTTCGGCCGTACGGTCAAACAGCGCGCCCCATGCTTCCAGTTCCCGCACGCGGTCGGGGGCCTGCTGCGCGTGAATCTGCGCCATGCGCCAGTTGTTGTGCATTTTTCCGCCGCGCATCGTGTCGCGAAAGTGAACCTTCCAATTGTCCTCGCGACGGACATTGCCCAGCGCGGCGGCGGCGCCGCCCTCGGCCATGACCGTATGGGCCTTGCCGAGCAGAGACTTGCAGACCAACGCGACTTTGGCGCCGTGCGCGCTCGCTTCAATGGCCGCGCGCAAACCGGCGCCGCCCGCGCCGATGATGATGACATCGTGACGGTGTCGTTGGACTTCAATCATCAGATGATTCTCACGTCGCTGATAATTCCCATGGCACACAGACGGATGTACAGATCGGTCAAGCCCACCCAGATCAGCGACGTCCATCCCCAGAGGGCATGGCGTTCATTGAGCATTGTGACACGATGCCACAAGCCGTGGCGGACGCGCCCGGCCAGCGCGCACGAATAACAATCGACGTTGCCGCCGACCAGATGACGCCACGAATGACATCCGAACACGTACAACGACAACAGCAAGACATCGAGCGCGATCACGAGCGTGCCGACACCGATGCCGAATTCCAGCGATCCGGCGCGCATCATGCCATCGGGTCCGATGCCATTGACCGGCCAGCGGATTGCGTGAAACAGGTCGTACGAATGAGTCAGGATCAGGATGAGTGCCAGATACAGGAAAAAGCGGTGGAGATTTTGAAACAGGAACAACTTCGTCTCGCCCGCATACGCCCGATCCGGCTCGCCCACTGCGCACGCGGGCGGATCCATCAGGAAGGCGCGGTAGTATACGCGGCGGAAATAGTAGCAGGTGGCGCGAAATCCCAATGGCACCCAGAGGACCAGAAACGCCGGCGAAAACGCCCACCAGTCCGGGAGCATCAGGGGAGAGTAAAACGGCGAGAGATACGGGCCCCAGCGGTACTGACCATTTTGCAGCGCCGCCCAAAAGGCGTATATCCCGAAAACGACGAGTGCTCCTGCCATCAATGCCGGCGCGCCCCACCACGCATCGCGGCGCAATGTCGCACCCAGGCGCTGTTCGAGGATCGCGGCGGCGCTCGTGCTCATGGAAAGTTGCGACCGGCGTGCCTCACAATGTCCGGCTGCCGGATGCAGCGGGAGTATACCGAATGCTCCAATGGGTTCAAGCGAAAATCCCGGCCGTCACCTCCGGCGGCGAACTGACTGACAAAAAAGCCCCGCGCCGTCACCAGCGCGGGGCTTCATATGCTGCGTTTATCCCTGGGAATCTAATTCCGTCGCGCTCTGCGGCCACCGAGCAGTCCGGAAACCAGTTGATTGCGGAGCCGTTTCCGTCGCGATCCTTTGGCCACGCCGCTGGGCAGCTTGCGCCCGACCGTCTCGAGAAACGCATCCACGTCGCTTTCGATCGCGTGACGCGCGAGGTCCGGATGGCTTTTGAATATCACCGTATGCAGCGCCGAACGAATGACGCTGGCGACCGAGGTGTTCTCCCGACGCGCCATTTTCCGCAACACACTGAGTTCGCCTGGATCGAGTATCAGCGAAAACGGCATCTTCGGTGTTCGGGCGCGTCCGGCGCGAGTCCCCAGCCCGCGGCGCGGCGCCGAACGGGTCTGGACAGTCGCCGGCTTTCCCGCCGTGCGGCGCCGACGGCGCTTGCGAAGGGGAGAAGGGGCCCTACGAGATTTCGGGGTCATTGCGTTACCGTCCTTTCTCGTACTTCCGCATGAGAAGTACAGCTACTAAACACTACCGGCCGTCCTGGGCTGGTGCAGAACCACAGCGCGGATACTAACAGGTTGCTGAAAACCCCCCGGATTTCGTCTCAGCTTCCATTGTCACCCTGAGCGAAGCGAAGGGTCTGCTTTTTGCCTCATAAGTGAAAACAGCAGATGCTTCGCTCCGCTCATCATGACAATCTTCACTTCCCAGTTCTTATTGGTGTTTTTCAGCAACTTGCCAATACCTCCGTGAGTGGAATAGTCACTCCGCGCTTCTGAGTCAAGAGTGATCGCAGTACCGGCATGACGTCTGTTATTCACCGCTGCATCGGGGACACATCACCCCCCTGAAACTGCTATAACGGTTATGCGGATCGGATGTTCCGGTGATCAGGGGCGGGACACGACCTTCTCGCGGCAAAGGATCGAATGGTAGTCGTTGAACACGACCTGCCGCGGCTTAAGGTCCAACGGCGGCGTCGAAAACGTCGTCTGCGGTCCGGTCACGCGCTGGAGCACTGTCCGGCGTCCCTCATCGAATACATAGGTGACGGGCATGATCGCGGTAAATGTGGAATCCGTATCGAATTGGTCTATTTGTCCGTGCACGATCCAGCGCTCCCCACCGGCCGGCTCCACGCGCCAACTGTACTCATACCGTGGAATCGTCACACCGTACACCCATTGGTCGAAGAACCAGTCCAGCGATGATCCGACATGCCGTTCGGCGATATGCTGAAAGTCGATGGTCGTGGCGTCTTTGCCCGCGCCCTGTGACACGTAGTCTTGCATCATCCGCAGGAAGCGCTCGTCGGTACCTTGCTGATAGTCGTACATCATCTGCCGCAGCATATGCAGAACGTAAGCGCCCTTCGCGTACACCAGTTGCAGATAGGAGCCGGGCGACGACACCGACGAACAGCGGTACCCCAAACCGATCGGGGCGACCTGCGGGCCCTCGTGCCAAAACGGCCCGCCGCCGACCTCGAGAATGTCGTCGCGCCACTGCCGGACCAGTTTGAAAAACTCCTCGTTACCATCGTAGCGCGCCTGCACATACATCGCGCCGGCATACTCGGCGAATCCTTCCGACAGCCATTGGTCGCGATACGAGTCCCAGCCGACATAGTGGCCGAACCATTGATGCGCTACTTCGTGCGCGCGGAATGCATCGGTGACCCCTTTCTGGCTGTGCTCGAACGACTGCCAGCCGAGGTGAAGAAGCTGCGGAAACCCCTGCCCATGCCCGGCGGGGATTTCGGTCGCCGCCAGGTGCGGCCACGGGTACCGCCCGAACAGCGTGTCGAAGAGCTGCAGCGCCCCGGCGATGTCTTCGGCGACGTCGGAGTTGATGTCCCCGGCGAACAACCCGCGCTGGTGATTGCGGCTGCGATATATCTCCAGCAATGGTCCGCCCTCGATCTGGCGGCCCAGCCGCTCGAAACTGCCGATGCTAAACGAGATGAAGGCGGCGCGTCCGATGGTGCGCCATCGCTGAATCCGCCAGTCGCCGCCGGTCGAGTCGGACAATCGATCGCCGCAGGAGACGAGGTCATAGTGCTTCGGGAAGCGAAAGGTCGTCTCGTAGGAAGCGCGGCGATGCGGCGCGCCGACCGGCAGCCAGCGCGTCGTGTACCGTACGGCGAAATCGCCCCACGGATACTTGTCCAACAGTTCGTCGGCGCGGTAGTGGAAACGGACATCGACGGTGTCCCCGGTGCTGCGCGTCTCCGGATCGGCCGCGACTATCCACGCGCCCCGCTTGTGATAGACAAAACCGCAGGCCACCCCGCCGATGCGAATCGAATCGAGCTTGAGCTCCGGCGCGCAATAAAACTCCCAGAAACGCAGGTTCCGTCGTCGCACCGACGCCGTGACCGTGACATCCAGCGCCATGTCGCCGGAGCGTTCAATCGTGGCATCCGTTTTATACGAAGCGACATCGAATCCGCCGCGCCGAAGATCGGAGCGCTGCCGGACTTCCTCGGCCGTGCGCGGGCGATCATACGAGCACACCAGATCGATCGTGCCCTTGCCGTGCGCCCCGGCCGGAACCCGCCACACGGAGACCGGCTCATCGGCGGTCTCGTCGAGCAGGAAGTGAAGCCGGCGTTGGCCTTTCACGTCGGGTTGGACATACAGAAATCGAGGCAGCGGGTCGCTGCTGAGAAGCTGCCAGCCGCGAACTGGCAACGCCAGCGTCAGATCATCGGCGGCTCGCCCTTCATACGACGCCAGCTCTTTGGGCGCGGGCGGCTTCTCGCCCGAAAGGTCGCCGCCGCAATCACGCAACCGCATCGAAAAGATCGTATCGAAATAGCGAAAATAGACGTCACCGACGTCTGCGGCCAGCACGGTGTCTTTGCAGAATCGCGCCAGTTGGGCGCGTTCATTGGCGTCGAGGGGACGGAAGTCCAGCCGCCCCCGTCCGCGAAACAGGCAGCCCGTCGGACGGCCGCCGACGCGCTCAAAGAAGGTCAACGTTCCATCGAGGAAAGTATAGGTGCCCAGGTCGGTCGCAAACGTCGACTGCGGCACGACATCAAAGCACGATGTCGCGGCCGCCCGCGGCGCGGCCAGAGAATCGTACACAATGCGATCGGGGCCGGTGATTTCCACGACCAGGTCCGCGGCCACCGAAACCGGGCATTGCATACAGACGATCAGCAATGCGGGCAGCGTCAGTGTCGCGATCGGTCTCATCACGGACATAGAAAACGCGCCAGAGGCGCGTTTTCAAATTGGATATGATGCAGTGCAGGTCAGCCCAAGGGCTGACCCGCACGGGACGCTGAGTGTTCGCAATGTTGTGGCTGCCGGCCCAGGCGCTGGTCTCCATGTGAGGCGGAGTGCTTGTGATATTGTGTGGGTCAGCCCTTGGGCTGACCCGCGCTGTGCTATCACACAAGTGTCATCGGAGTGCTCAGGCATGACTATAGTGCGCAGGGATCGCAAAACTGGATGCCCGGATCGCCGTTGCGAAATGCCACTTCGACCATGCCGACCACGTCGAAGACATTCACGACGCCGTTGCAGTCGATGTCATTGCGCGTGCGCGGGCAGTCGGGATCGACGATCGGATCCCCGTTGCGGAAGGCCTCATTGACGCAGTGGACGACATCAAAGACATTGGCCAGCCCGTTGCATTCGGGATCGGCATGGCAGGAACAATCGCACGCCGACGAGTTGTAGTCGACCGTGACGCCATGCGGCGCCGTGGTCGGCCCGGTTTGGTTTTCGCTGTCGGTGCCGTTGAGATCATACCAATACTCGCCCGGAGATTTGTCGGCAACCGCATAGGACGTCTGCGCCACGGCGGGGTCGAGCACGACGATCGAGTCGAATTCGACCAGCGGGGAGATGTCGTCGAAATAGATGCCCTCTTCGAGCACGAAGCCATCCGTCCGGTAACTGAGACGAATCAGAATGTCCTGGCCGATATAGGCGTCCAACGGGAACTTGCCATCGACGAAGACCCCCCCGGAACTGCCGGTGATCCCGTTGCCCAGATTGTTGCCGTTGGGGTTCGTCGAGGTTGTGATGTTGCCCGCCAGCCCCGACCATGTTTGGCCGGCATTTGTCGAGACATCGACATAGCCGTAATCCCAGTTGATTTCGATGTCGTACCAGACCTTGGCCCGGACGGTATCACCGGGTTCGACGTGGATGAAGTTCTTCGAGGTCAGATGCGACTGCAGCCAGTCATCCAGTCCGCCGTAGTAGCTCATCGTCCCCGAGGCGGCTCGCACCGGCGTGTTGACGAAACCGTCGTTGTCCCATAGCGCCGGACCCGATTCGGCGTCGTCGGATTCACGTTGCATCCCGTAGAGCTCGCGCAGTCGATAACTGGCGGCCACATTGATGCCGCCGTTATCGGTCCAGACAAGATCAAAAAACGACGTATCGGCATCGGTCGGACCGACCCAGATCGGCAATTCAGCGGGCAGAATTTTCTCCGGTGCATTCGCCAGCTCCATAATGAGGAAGTTCCCGGCCTGCGTTTCATTGATCTGGGCGGGGATCTGCGCGCCCGAGGGCCAGAAACCGCCGTCGACGCCGCTGCCGACTTCGGGAGTGTACGGCAAAATCAGGTCGTGCTCGGTTCCGCTGGCGCCGTAGCACCAATCGTCGGAGTCGCCGTTGGTCACATAGAGCTGCCAGCCCACCTGCGGCGTGTAGCCGTTGAAGCTCCCCAACGAATCGCCGATCGCCGCAAAGAGCGCGTCGTCGGCGGAATAGATTTCCTCGTATCCCCACGGCCACAAGTAGAGGTCCGAATACGAGTGGTAATTGATGACGAACACGAATTCCCGACTGTTGATGAAATCCCGCATCGCCTGTGTTTCCGGCTCGCTGAATGCCGACGGTCCGCGATAGGTCTCGTAGGCAGTGTTCGGCGAAGAACCGAAGTCGTCGTATCCCCAGTTGTAGCCGTAGTTGCGATTGAGGTCGACCCCGACGTTCGATGCATGGTAGGTGTCATTGCGGTTCTTGCGCCACATGCCGCCGCCGCCGGGAGCAATCAACTGATTGTAGAAAAAGCCGTCCGGGTTGACCGCAGGGCAGAAGTAGATTTCACGCGTGTCCACCAGCCGGGTGATCACACTGTCGGAGTCATATCCGGAGCCCAGGCGCCGCATCGTTTCCAGAAGCAGCATCGGCGTGATGCACTCGCGGGCGTGATGGAGGGCATCGAAGAGCACCTCGGGCTCGTCTTCATCAACCTCCGGATTGTCGGAGAATTTCATGACCCAGATGTCCCGGCCCTCAAAGCTTGTCCCGATGGAAAACTTGGCGGTCGTAATCGCCGGATACGCGGCGTGGATCGAATCCATGAGCATCTCGACTTCCGCGAGCGTGTACATGCCGCCCATCGTCTTGTTGCCGCTTCGCTTCGCGTAGGTGTCGTACCAGTCGTCGGTTTCGACCGTGACCTTGGCGCCGGTCGCCTCCAATTGGGACAGTTGTGCGGCATTCACCAGCGCCGTGACATATCGCCGACGCGGATCCGGATGGTGCTCAAAAATGTCGAATTCCAGCGCCATCACCGCCTCAAACTGCCCCCGGGCGGTAAACTCCACGCGGGCGACGATCTTCTTTTCCAGAAAGGCCAGATCGGCCGCGGTCAGCGCGGCCGGCCCGTTCGATTCGTTGGCCGACCACACGCCGGTGGCCGCGATGACAATGCCCGACAACGCGACTAATGAAACTGCGAGTACACGTCGATCCATTACTCCTCCTACATTATTGTCGGCTTGAGGTTCGGTCCATCAGACCATCGTCGCGCGGTGAGGGCCGAAAACGACGTTGGGGCACTGCCTGTGCCCGTCGCAAGATAAGAGATTGACTCCCCACGGCAAGGCCGGAATACTGCTTCGGTCCCTGCCGGACCGTCAGCCGTGTCCGATCAGGGGCTGGCCCGCGGGGGCTCTTGACATGACAGACAAACACCTCAGCCACTACGACAATCAGGGGCATGCCCGCATGGTCGACATCTCGGGAAAGGCGGTGACCGAACGCCGAGCGGTCGCGCGGGGACGAATCCGGGTTTCCCCCGAGACACTCACCGCGATCGGCCGGGGCATGGCGCCGAAGGGCGATCCGTTTGAAGTCGCGCGCGTTGCCGGCATCTCGGCCGCCAAGAAAACATCCGCTCTGATTCCGCTGTGTCACCCGCTGCGCTTGAATGTTGTCGACGTGTCGATCGCAGCGGCGCCCGATCAGTCGGCGATCGAGGTGACCGTCGCCGTGTCCGCCTCCGAACGCACCGGCGTCGAGATGGAAGCGTTGGTCGGGTGCGGCGTGGCGCTCCTGACGCTCTACGACATGCTCAAGGCAATCGATCCGACCATGGTGATCGAGGGCATACGCGTCGTGGAGAAGACAGGCGGCAAAAACGACTTTTCGTCCGCGTGAACGCTACTGCTGCACCGGGGGGGACGGCGCCGCGACAACCTCGAATCGCGGCACGATCGACCGCACGTCGGGCGTCACCAATTGCAGTGTGTTGTGGGGCCGAATAAACGTCGTGTCCATCCGGAGCGATGTCGCAGGGGCGCTTGAGTGCCCGGTGTAGTACATGCGCAGGATCGTGCCCTCGCCGGGCTCCAACGGCGGCAGGCCCATTCCCAGGTCGGGCACCAGGCCGATCAGGATCGTTTGCGCCGCCGAATCGGGCAGAAACGTCTTCAGCGCGAAATACTCGACGCGCGTTTGCGCGTACGATACCGAGTCGATGAGGATGCCCCGCCCCGACCAGCGAAACGGCAGTGTCATGGCCGCGATGATTTCGGCGTTGGTCAGCGTGACGGTGGCGAGCCAATGCGCCGAATCGGTCCGCTGAATCTGAACCGATACCCGCTCCGGAACCGAATTGCCGACCGTGTCCGTGGCATCGACAGGTCGCGTGCCCAGCAACAAAGACGCCAGCAACAGGAAGATCGCGGTCAGGACGGCCCGCTTCCACGTCGGTACACGGCATGTCATCGCAGACATGATACACGCAGTGCCCCGAATCGACCGTCGCGATGGCGCGTGATTGTCCGGGGATGGCGCAATGCGAAGTGGATTCTACGGCGCCGACGGGGGATCGTCAACCGCCGCGCGGTCGAGCCACGGGCCGGGCCGACTTGTCCTGAGTCCCAGCCACAAGCCCGACGGCAGACGCTGCCGCGACCCATCGGGTTCCGACGATGAACTGTTGAAGCTCAGGGCCCGGCGGATCAGTTCCCTGGCCCGATCGTAGTAGCCGCGCGCTTCATAATAAATGCCGGCACGGTACAGTCCGGCCACATAGACCATCTGGGCGTCGTAGTCGAAACGAATTCGTTCGATGTCGCCGTAAAACAGAGAGTTGCGCTCGAATTCCTCCTGATGTTCGACCGACGATGGCTCCAAAGTCGTCGGCTCTCCCGTCACTTCGAAGAGGTGTCCGGCGGGCAGCAGGTGATTGACCATCTCCAAATCGATTTCCGTAAACTCCCAATACACCGGCACACCCTCGGCCGCCAGCTCCTGCGCCCACCGATCGAGTTCCAGGCCGTCATCGTCGGCAGGAATCTGTTCGATACCAAGGCCGGGGTAACGGTCTTTGGCCCATTGACGGTACCAGGCCGAGGGCAGCAGATCGCGGTTGATGACCCGCACATCGGGGCGCCATTCGTCGCAGTATTGCAATCCCCGCAACACGAAATCCCAATTGGCGCCTTTGAGAATCACCACCGCGTTGGGCTTCAGATGCAACGTCGATTCGGCGCCGAACACATACGCGAGCCGGTGCGAGACCAGATTGCAAAACGGGGCATTGATCACCACCGGCGCGAGCGCCAAAAAGCCGACCAGGGCCGATGACGTCCCCACCAGGATCGGCCGCATCCTCGCAGTGGGCAACCGTTGCGCCACGGCGCGCAACAGTGACAACGCCTGCACGAACCCGGCGGCGACAAACAGTCCCATGACGGCCAATGACGGCAGCAGGTACCCGTGCACATCGGCATTGGTGTCGGAAAACTCGGTTGCCAGAAGCGCCGTCACCGCGACATTGCCGATTGCCGCTCCCAGCAAGAGCATCGCCCAACGGCGCACGCGTGACAGGAACGCAATGAATCCCAGCGCGACGAAGATCAGCAGCCCCAACCCCCATTGGTCGTACAGTAGGATCAGGCACTGCCGCATTCGGTCGGTCCAACCCGAAAGGGAGCCGGTCATCATCGTTATCCAGGAATCGTGCCCGACAACGCCCGCCCAGCGTGGCGCGGGATCGATTGCCAGCCAGCCCCAATTCAGCGGCGGATTCTGCGCCGCCCGAATCGGCAGATAGGCCGTGACCGAAAGCCCGATGGCCAGACAGATCGTCGCGTACGCCCACCACCGCAGTGGGACACGATCCCGCACCGCGATCGTCACGACGAACAGGAAGAGCGCCGGCATGACCGACGCCACGGTGGCATTGTGCAGCCCCATGCCCAACCCGGCGACCAGACCGGCCAAACACAGCCAGCGCCCGGCGGCACGGTGATCGGCATCGAAGCGTTCGGCACACGTCAGCATGACCGCAATGCACGCCAACGTCGGGGCGTAGACCTCGGCGCGGACCGATTGCATCCAAAACGTGAATGTCCCGGCAATGGCCAGTGACGCCAACACAACGGCGGCGAATGACTCGCGCAGCGCATCGCGACTCTGCCGCGCATGCAGCCGCAGCGACAGATGCGCCAGCAGCGCCAGAGACGCCGCTCCGCTGAGAGCGGAGAAGAAGTTGATCCGATAGAAAAAGTCGCCGAACGGCACCATGCCGAACAGCCGCCCGATGAGAATGTACAACGGGAATCCCGGGCGGTGCGCGATGCCCAAGACCTTGGCATTGGCGGCCAACTCGCCGGTGTCCCACCAGTACACCGTACGGCACATGGTGGCGACATACAGCGTCAGGGACAAAATGAAGACGACCGTCGCCACCAGCCATTCGACGTTGCGCTGTTGCGGAGACAGTGCCCGCTCTACCGCCTTGACGGGTCTGTGGGCGGTCGAATAGATGATGTCGCTCATAGCTTGGCCGTGAGGGGATGGCAACGCGAAACCCCGGCGACATCCGGGGATGCGCCGCCATCAAATATATCGGCCAAATCGGCGAACTCATGCGTCCGGTTCGCCATCTGGCGCGGCCCGGCAGGTTGCTGAGAAACCCACCGTGATCGCCACAACGCAGTCTGTCACCCTGAACGAAGCGAAGGGTCTGCTTTCTGCCCCACAGGAGAAGAACAGCAGATGCTTCGCTCCGCTCAGCATGACAAAGCTGGCCTTTCTATACTTCCTGGAGTTTTTCATCAGCCGCCCAGGCCGTTCGGGCGCCCGGTATACGAATTGACCACTTCGTCGCGCTCTTGTAGTATCACCCGGTATGCCGCACACACCGTCATGCAGGGGCCCGGTCCGCGTTGGCTTCCGGTAGATCGCCGATGTTGTCGCTGGAGCGCTCCGGCGCTCAGCGCGTGATTGCGACCGTAGTCGCCGTATCGGTCATCATCGCGCTGTCGTTCGGTTTATGGGCGATCTGGGGGATTCGCGCCGCCCGTAAAACGCTCGTGGCGGAAGCCCAACGCGACGCATTGGCGCTGCTTGAGTCGTTGACGCTGGCGGCGCAATACTCCGTGGCCACCGGCGCGCTGGTGGATCGTCTGGAATTCGAAAAGCAACTCGCCCACGCCGACCTGATCGCCGCAGGACTGGCCCGGGCGCGCCTCGACAGCGCGGCGCTGGCCGGTGCGCTCGCGCGATTCGATGCCGACGGATTGAGCATGCGGGCCACGAGCGGTGATCTCCTCACGGAGCCGTCCGAACTGAATCGCCTGCTGGGTTCCGATCCGACCCTGGCCCGGCTGTTGCCGGCCGACCGCGACCCGCTCGATGACGTTGTCTCCGTCTCCGATTCCGTCGGTGGAGTCCAGTGGACGGGCCTGTTGCGGAGTTTACCGCAAGGGGAGTTGATTGTTTGGAATCGCGGCGAGCTGGAAACCACACCGGCGGTGATCGGCGGGATCGGGCAACTGATCCAGCAGATTGGGGCGGCATCGAATGTGCATTATATCATGCTGCAAGCACCTGATGGGATAGTGTTTGCGTCACGTCCATTAAAGCCCGTCTTGAAGTTGGCCGCCGACTCCTTTCTCGTCTCCGTCCTCAGCGCCAATATCAGCGCCACACGCGAGATCGAGTTTGAGGATGTCCCGACGCTGGAAGCGGCCAAGCCGTTCCTGTCGGAAGATCTGCCCTCGGGAATGTTTCGCGTCGGCGTCAGTTTGGCCGCTGTCCATGCCGCGCAATCGCGTCTGGCGTGGCAATTGGGAGTCGCCGCGGTCCTCTTCGTCCTGTTGGCCACCACTGTCATCGCGTTTCTGCTGGGACGGCAATCGCTCATCAACCTGGGGCAGGTCTACCGTCGCGTCGAAACGATCAACAAACGCATTCTTGACGCCATCGATCAGGGGGTCATCGCGGTCGACGGTTCAAAACGCATCAGCGTGTTCAATCCGGCGGCCGAAGCGATCACGGGGCGCACTGGCGCCGATGCGATCGAATCGGACTGCGACACCGTGCTGGCGTCCGAAGGATTCTCGTTGAAAGAAGTGGGATCGTCCGGCGAGTCGGTCCGCGACCGTGAAATTTCCCTGCGGGCCGATGGACAGGAACGGATTTTAGTCTACACGACCTCCCCGGTGCTGAGAGCCGACGGGCATCCGGAAGGGGCGGTCGCGGTCATCCGCGATGAGACGACAGCACGTGAACTGGCCCAGAGGGTCCGTCAGTCCGAGCGCCTCTCCGAGATGGGACATCTGGCCGCCGGCGTTGCGCATGAAATCCGCAATCCCCTCAATGCCATCGCGCTGGCGGCTCAACGGCTGCGGCTGGCGGTCGGCGACGCCGACGCGAAAAACCTGGCCGCCACCGTATGGGAAGAGTCGAAACGGCTCAACACGATCATCGATGATTACCTGTCATTGGCGCGCAGTTCCGCAGAAGCAAAGCGTCCCATCCGGTTGGAACGGCTCGTGGGAACGATCGCGGAAATGGCGCGTCTGGACGCCGAGAAACGCGGCATCACGTTGGTTCTTTCGCTGCCGCCCGAGTCGGTCGTCAACGCCGCCGAGGGAGAACTGCGCAAGGCGATCTGGAATGTGCTGTCCAATGCGCTGTCCGCGACGATGCCGGATGGCCGCATCCGGCTGTCCCTGCAGCACGCCGGCGACACCGTCCTGCTGCAACTCGATGATAGCGGCAGCGGGATCGACCCTATTGATTTGCCCAGGGTGTTCCAGCCCTACTACACGACCAAGACAGGAGGCACCGGCCTGGGATTGGCGATCACGCACCGCATCATCAGCGACCACGGCGGCACGATTGCATTGGAGTCTCCGGTCCCCGGTCAGGATCGTGGCACACGGGTGATCATTCGCCTGCCGAGGGTGCAGGAGACATAGGGGTTCATTGTTAATCGCTTCCGGCGATCGCGAACGAACAGGATTTGCGGCCTGAGCCGATCTGTCTGATATGGGCGGACTCACATTTATCAGCGCCGGTGAATCGCATGGCGCGCAATTGACGGGGATCCTCGAGGGCCTGCCGTCGGGGCTGCGCATCGATTTCGACCGGCTCGCCGCCGACCTGGCCGAACGCCAAAAGGGATTTGGACGCGGCGGACGGATGAAAATTGAACGCGATGTGTGCGAGATTACAGCGGGAGCGCGTCACGGCGTCACGCTCGGGTCGCCCGTGTCGTTTGCCATTCGCAACCGCGATTGGGACAATTGGCGTTCGGCGATGTCGGTCACGTCGGAACGTCCCGAACCGGGCAGCGAACGCGAAGCCGAGCTCTCCTTGCCGCGCACGGTGCCGCGTCCCGGTCACGCCGATCTGGCCGGAGCGCAGAAACACGGATTCGACGATCTGCGCAATATCTTGGAGCGCGCCTCGGCGCGCGAGACGGCGGTCCGTGTGGCGGCGGCCGCGTTTGCCAAGATGCTCCTGTCGGAGTTCGGCGTCCAGACCGCCTGTCATGTCGTGCGCATCGGAATGGCGTCCTTCGATGGACCGCCGCCGTCGGTCGCGGCGATCCGATCGCGAACCGCCGATTCGGATGTGCGCTGCGTCGACCCGGACGCCTCCGAGAAGATGCGCGCCGAAATCCGGGAGGCGGCAGCGGCGCAGGACACGGTCGGCGGCGTCATCGAGGTCGTGGCGAGCGGTATCGTCGCCGGGCTGGGCGATCACACGCAGTGGAATCGCAAGCTCGATGGACGGCTCGCGCAGGCGGTGATGTCGGTGCACTCGATCAAGGGCGTCGAAGTCGGCGCCGGATTCGCCCAGACGTCGCAGCGCGGCTCGCGGGTGCACGATGAAATCTTCTATGATGAGGGCCGCGCACACGACCGGAGCGGATTCTATCGCAAAACCAACCGGGCCGGCGGTCTGGAGGGCGGGCTGACCAATGGCGCCGACCTGATCATCCGTGCCGCCGCCAAGCCGATTTCGACCTTGAACAAACCGTTGCAATCGGTGGACATTCACTCCAAAGAGCCCGCGGCGGCGTTCGTCGAGCGCTCCGATGTTTGCAGCGTTCCGGCGGCGGCGGTCGTCTGCGAAGCAATGGTCGCGCTCACCCTTGCCGATGCCTATCTTGATGCGTTTGGGGGAGGGGCACTGCGGGACATCAAAGAACGATTTGACGCGTACCGGAAGCGCATCGACCGATTCGGTCGTTGACCGCCAATTCCCGAAACGGGGGGTGTGTGTTCGAGGCAATCTTAATCGGCAATCAACCGAAGATCTTCGACGGCGCGCATCCGGTCAACTTACGCGCCGTGCGCAATCAGTTCGACAAGGAACGCGCAACGGCCGCGGAAGTCGAAGCAGCCGTTCGGGACACGATCCGTTTCACCGTATCCGATCAGACCGACGCGGGCATCGATCGGATCACCGACGGACGCATCCGTTGGGATGACCCGGCGACGCCGTTGGCGGCGGCGCATGACGGCTTTGCGATCGGCGGCCTGATCCGCTACTTCGACAACAATGTCTACTATCGCCGCCCCGTCATCACCGGGCCGATCAAATTCGTGCGTTCGGCGGCGGCGGAGGATTTCCGCTTCCTGAAATCCTGCACCGACCGGCCGCTCATGGCGTCTGTCTGCGGGCCCTTTTCGCTGGCGCAGTTCTGCCAAAACGAGCATTACCAGGACCATGGTTCGCTGCTGGCCGACTGCGCCCAATTGGTGCGCCGTGAGCTCTCAGCGCTGGCCGACGCCGGCGCGGAGTGGGTGCAGCTTGATGAACCGTTTCTTGGGTTTGCACCCGAACGCATCAAAGAAGCGGTCGCCGCGATTCGCGATGCGGTCGATGGTGTGCGCGTCAAGACACTGGTCTACTCGTATTTCTGTTCGCTAAGGACCGTGATCGACCCGCTCTGGGCACTTCCGGTGACTGCCATCGGGGCCGACTGCGCCACGCATCCGGAAAACTTTGCGCTTCTCTGCGGCGGGCCGTCGAACAAAGGACGTTGCTTTGGATTGCTCGATGCGCGCACGACACGTCTGGAACCGGCGGGCCGTATCGGACTCCAACTCGAACGCCTGATCGATCAGGGCGCCGGGCAATGGCCCGTGTGCTTTGTGTCGCCGTCGGCGGCGCTGGAGTTCCTGCCGTATGAAAACGCGGTCCGGAAGCTGAAACGACTGACCGAAGCGGTCCGTCATGTCCGTCAACCGGCGGCGCAGGCCGACTGAGAGAGGCAACATGCTGGAAACCACAAGCGTCGGATCGTTTCCCAAACCGCCGTACCTGACCAAGGCGCGCGCGGAACACCAACGCGGACGCATCGGCGATACGGAACTGGTCGATCTCGAACGCCGCGCCACGACCGAATGGATTCACGCACAAGAACAGATCGGCATTGATATCCTCGTGCACGGCGAAATGGAACGCGGCGACATGACCACCTATTTCGCCGAACAGCTCGAGGGATACGGCGTCTCCGGGCTGGTGCGATCCTATGGCAACCGTTACTACCGCAAACCGATCATCGAATCCGCATTGGTGCGCAACAAGCCGATGTCGGTTGCAGCGTTCGAGTTTGCGCAATCGCTGACCAGCCGACCGGTCAAGGGGATGCTGACCGGGCCGTACACGATGTGCGACTGGTCGTTCGACGAACATTACACCACGCGCCGCGAAGCGGTGCTGGCGCTGGCACACATCATCCACGAGGAAGTCGCCGATCTGGAAGCGGCGGGCGCGCGCTACATTCAGATCGACGAACCGGCGATCTCGACACGTCCCGATGAAATCGATCTGGCGATCGCGGCGATGGCGATCGTCACCGACGGCATCAAAGCGACGACCATCAGCCACATCTGTTATGGCGATTTCCGGACGATCTACCCGCGCATTCTGTCGCTTCCGGTCGATATGCTCGATTTGGAATTCGCCAACTCACACTTCAACAACCTCGACATCTTTCGGACGCCGCGATTCACGAAGAAGATTTCCGTCGGCGTCCTCGATGTGCACTCCCATGTGCTGGAAACCAAAGAGCAGGTCAAAGAGGGCATCCGCCGTTCGCTCGAAGTCTTCAGCCCCGAGCAGGTATGGTTCGATCCCGATTGCGGTCTGAAGACGCGAACGGTCGACGAAGCCAAGGCGAAGTTGCGCGTATTGGTCGAGGCCGTGCAGGACATCAAACGGGAGATGCGTTTGCAGTAGTCGTGCCGCTGACCTTGGTCAGCGACACAGACAATGTGTGAAACGAAATCGTACCCAATGTCATTTCGAACCGACCCCGTACGAAGTACGGGGAGCGTGAGGAATCTCAAACTGGGTTGTGGCCCGGACCCTTGCGGTGCCGGTCAGCCCAAGGGCTGACCCGCACGCAAATGTATGAAACGAAATCGTACCCAATGTCATTTCGAACCGACCCCGTACGAAGTACGGGGAGCGTGAGGATTCTCAAACTGAGGCGTACCCCTGACCTTCGTCACTGACCATGTCTGAAAGCACCACCGATCACCCCCTGCTGGAGCGCCTGTCGCACGGTCCGCTTTTGGCCGATGGCGGCATGGGCACCATGCTCTACGAACGCGGCGTCTCGTTCGAGCACTGCTTCGACGAGCTGAATCTCTCCCGACGCGACCTTGTTCGCTCGTTGCACGAGGACTACATCGCTTCCGGTGCCCGACTCATCACGACAAACACATTCGGCGGCAATCGGGTCCGGCTGGCGCGTCACGGCTTCGAGGACAAAGTTCGCGATGTCAACTTCGCCGGCGCAAAGCTGGCCCGCGAAGCCCGTGAAATCGTCGGCAGCGACGCGCTGGTCATGGGTTCGATCGGTCCCCTGGGGCAACGGCTCGCTCCGTTGGGCTCGGTGACCATCCGTGAGGCGCAGGAAATCTTCTCGCAACAGGCCGCCGCGCTGCTGGAGGGGGGGGTCGATCTCTTCATCTTCGAGACGATGTCGGACCTCGATGAAATCACAGCCGCGGTCCATGCTGTCCGCGAACTGACGCGCGATGTTCCGATCATCGCCTCGATGACGTTCACCGATGCCGGCACCACGCTCACCGGAAAATCGCCCCGCGAAGTCGTGGAGCACTTGCAGGGACTGGCGGTGGATGTCATCGGCGCCAACTGTTCCGTCGGGCCGCAGGGAATGCTCGAGGTGCTGCACAGCATGTCGGCTGTGGCGGGGCGTCCATTGGCAGCGATGCCCAATGCCGGGATGCCGCAGTTGGTCGACGGCCGGTTTGTATACACTGCCGGTCCGGAGTATTTCGCGTCATTTGTCGGACCGTTCCTGGCCAGTGGCGCGCGCATCATCGGCGGCTGCTGCGGTACCACGCCCCAGCACATCGCGGCGATGGCGCAGGCGCTGCGCCATTGGGAGACACGCTCGCGCGACACCGCGCCGCATGTGTCCATTGCGATTTCCGAGCGGGATGAGCCGCCGGAGCCGCAGCGTGATCATCGTCGCTCGGGTTTCTGCCGCAACCTTAGACGGCGCTTTCAGATTTCCGTCGAGCTGGATCCGCCGAAGGGAACCAATCCCCGCAAGGTGATCGAGGGCGCGCGATTGTGTCTGAGCCGGGGCGCCGACGCGGTCAACATCGGCGATTCACCGATGGCGCGCGTTCGCATGAGCGCCATCGCCACCGCCGCGCTCATCGAACGCGAAGTCGGCATCGAGACGATCCTGCATTTCTGCTGCCGCGACCGCAATTTGATGGGGATTCAGTCCGATCTGATCGGCGCGCATGCGCTCGGCGTGCGCAATGTGCTGGCGATCACGGGCGATCCGCCGTCGGTCGGCGACTACCCGCATATCACCGGCGTCTACGATGTCGACTCGATCGGACTGGTGCGCATCCTGCAGGCGATGAACGAAGGCGCCGATTTTGCCGGCGCCTCGATCGGCCATGCCACCGATTTCTGCATTGGCGTGGCGCTCAATCCGGTCGCCGATAATCTGGAGTCCGAAATCAAACGGTTTCGTCGCAAAGTCGAAGCAGGCGCGCATTACGCGTTCACGCAGCCGTTGTATCGTATCGAACCGTTGCAGCGATGCCTCGATGCCATAGGCGATGTCCGCATTCCGATCTTTCTGGGACTGCTGCCCCTGATGTCGTTTCGTCACGCCAACTTCATGCATCATGAAGTTCCGGGGGTCGTGGTCCCTGAAGAAGACCTTCGCAGTATCGAAAAAGCAGGGGACAGGGGAGCCGAACTGGGGATCGAGATCTGCCGGTCTCTGCTGGAAACAGCGCGGTCATTGGTTGACGGCGTGTACCTCATGCCGTCATTCGGCCGCTACGAAACCTGTCTGCGCGTGATCGAGGGTTTCGTCGAGCCGAATGCCGTTCCCGATGAGATTATCGAGGATCGGATACGGGCGTAGGGCCGCTCAAAGTGCCATCAATTGCGTGCGATTGTCCTTGGGTTTGCTGCGCGGCGCCCTTTTGAATGTCCGGTTGGTGGCGACGGGATAATCGATGCCTTTGCCCGCCAGCAGGTCCTGGATCGTGAGAACTTGCAGCACCGGATGTTTGGTGCCCCACGGCGAACTGTAGATTCCTGCCCCGGCGGCCTCTGAGCGCATCGGCCGCGTGGGCTCTTCCAATGTGATTAACACACCAATCGCCGCCTTTTCACGTTCAATCACTCCGCGTATATCGCGCACGTCTTTCACCGAAACACCGCCGCTCTTTACGGACAGCACAATCTGCTTGGTGCTGCCCTTGGCTCCTTCGTCATGGAAGTAGAGACGACCATCGATTCCCTGATCCGCGCCCTTCTTCTGTTCAGCGGGCCGAGCCCCGACAAGACCCAACGCCCACCACTGGAATTGGAATCTATCAGAAGCTGCTAAAGTTTGGGCATCCGGAAGGGAAGTCGGTTCGCCGATGATTTTGTACTTGGCCTCATCTCCGAATGCGTCCTTGAGCCGATGACGAATGAGGGTGATTGCCAGATGCGTGACATCGATTCCGATCCAGCGGCGATTGAGCCGTTGCGCGGCGGCGATCGTCGTGCCGCAGCCGCAGAACGGATCGAGCACCAGATCGCCCTCGTTGCTGCTGGCCGAGAGGATGCGCTCCAACAGCGCTTCGGGCTTTTGGGTGGGGTAGCCAAGGCGTTCCTTGGCGACCGGGTTGATCATGTTAATGTCCACCCAAATGTCATCGATTTGCCTGAATCCGGGGCTCTCATCCAGGTACTGTTTATAAGAGAACTTTGCACCTTCCTCGATGGGTTCGATGAGGCGATTTTCGGCACGAAGACGCTCAAGCGTCGGCTCACTGTAAGTTTTCAGGAGCGTCTTTCGATAGAGCCCCCTGTCATCCTTCCACTTGAATCGTTCCAAATACTCCTGTGAGTAGGGCACAGTGGGTGCATTCCATATCCAGTCCGCATCTTTCGAGTAGAAGTAGATGACATCGTGGCTTCTGGGCAGTTGTCGCGCCCTCGCTTTGCTGCTGCCGGAAAATGGTGTCCTCCTCCAGACTATCTCGTTCCGGAACGCAGTGGGTCCAAACACCGCATCCAACAACAGCTTCAAATAATGGCTCGCCGTCGGGTCGCAGTGCAAATAGATGCTGCCCGACGGTCTCAACACACGACGAAGTTCAACCAAGCGCGGCGCCATCATCGACAAGTACGCCAGCATATCGGAATTGCCGAGGAGCGCGCGAAACCCCTGCATGGCCAGCGACACGCGACACCCGGACTCGACCGTTTCCTGATAAGTCCGGGCGGCCGCCTCGTCCCAGCGCCATGTATCCTCAAATGCTTTGATCTGCGATGCGGAGCGCGTGCCGTCCTGCTCGCGGAACAGCACATTGTAGTCCTGCGCGCTGTTGAATGGGGGGTCAAGATAGATCAGATCGACCGACTCATCAGCGATGTAACGGCGCAGGACATCCAAATTATCGCCGTAATAGAGCGTGTTTTCGGTACCGGGTTCCATAGGCAAGACTCAAAGAACCACCGCAGCGGTTCGGTTGCAAGGCGCTTCCGTTAGAGACGTGATGGAACTTTCCTTGAAGACTTCGGCATGATCCCCTCGCCCGGAATCGCCGCCCTCTCCAATTCCAACAGCGCCCGCTTGAGATTCACGCCGCCGCCGAATCCGCCCAGCGTGCCATCGGAGCGCAGCACCCGATGGCAGGGGACAACGATGGGAAACGGATTCTTTCCCATCGCCTGACCGACCGCGCGGGCCGCGCCCGGTGAACCGGCGCGTCGGGCAATCTCGCCATACGACAGAGTCTGTCCATGGGGTATACGCGCGCAGATCTGCAGCGCCTTGCGGTCGAACCCGTTGAGTCGCGACCAGTCGATCTTCAGATCGAATGATTGTCGCAGACCGTCAAAGTACTCGCGCAGCGCCCGGCGCGTTGCCGATGTACCGCGTTCATCGAGGACCGCGCTGACCCCATCGGCGGCGAGATGTTCAAGAAAGTGTGTCTTGCTCGAATCAAATTCGATGCGCCACAATCCGCGGTCGCTCTCGGCGTACCAGACTTCGCCGACATCCCGTGTTGTGATGTGCCCGTAACGGACGTGCTCGCTGGTCTTCGCCATATCGCTTCCCTCCTGATCGAATCAGCCGATGACAGATTATAGGCGGAAATGTCGCCGATCTATCACTTTGTTGGATTGTGCTTGCGGCCCGGCGGCATGATGGTACTTTGACAGTCGTGATTCCGGCACCGCTTCGCTCCGAATCATCATGACCGAACTGATCAAACGGGAGACTCTCTTCGGGGTGGCGCTGTTGGCTCTGATCCTCGCCGTCTTCTATCTGTTTTACCGCGTGATGGTTCCGTTCTTCGCGCCCATCGCCTGGGGTGCCGTGCTGGTCATCACCTTTCGTCCGCTGCACCTGTGGATCTCCCGACGGATTCATCGCAAAGCCGTGGCGGCGTCAATGACGACGGCCATCCTCACGTTGCTCATCGTCGGCCCGGTGGCGTACCTGGCAACCGCTCTGGTCGGGGAGGCGGGCGCGCTGTATTCGTTCATTCAGGAACGGCTCGGCGAGGATGGCGCCTCATGGCAGGACATCGTCGGCCATCCGATCATTGGACGCGTCACGGCGTGGCTGGAGAGGACATTCGGCATATCACAAGCCGATTTGCAGTCGTCATTGGTCAAGACTCTCAGTTCGATCAGCCGCTATATCGTGCAGAGCACAACATCGTTTGTGGCCAACATCGGCAACGCCGGTTTCAAGTTTATCCTCATGCTGTTGACCGCCTACTATCTCTTCAAGGACGGCGACACGCTGGTCGGATGGATTTCGGAATCGATTCCGCTGCCGGATGAACGCGCTGCGGCCATGCTGCATCACATCGCCGAGGTCGTGCGCGCGACGATGTACGGCGGCCTGGCCGTCGGGCTCCTGCAAGGGTTTCTCGGCGGCCTGCTCTTTTGGATTCTCGGTCTGCACTCGCCGGTGTTCTGGGGCGCGGTCATGGGATTTCTGTCGTTGATTCCGCTGTTGGGGGCGTTCCTCATCTATATCCCCGCCGCAATCGGTTTGATTCTGGGCGGTGCGGTTATCAAGGGAGTCATCCTGTTGATCCTGGGAACCGTCGTGGTCTCGCAGATCGACAATATCCTGCGCCCGATTCTCATTTCCGGACGCACACGCCTGCACCCGTTGCTGCTGTTTTTCTCGATCGCGGGCGGATTGGCGGTGTTCGGCATTCTCGGTCTGGTTGTCGGCCCGGTGATCGCCGCGGTGTTCGTGGCGATGTTCGAGCTGTACCGTTTCGCCCTGCGTCCCGGCGCCGATCCCGGAATGCCCGCCAAAGCGCCGCAACAGGAGCCGACCCCGGCCTGATGGTCGTCTGATGATCGCGTTGCTGCGCAAATACAATCTCCTGCTGATCGCTGCGGGGCTCGTGCTCGGGCTGTTGGTCGCGGGACTGTCGCCCCGGTTGACATCGATCCTGGGAGTCTTCGGCTACATCTTCCTCAACGCGCTCAAATTCCTGGTCATCCCGCTCATTTTCCTGTCGGTGACCGTGGGCATTGCGGGCATGGGCGACCTGCGCAACATGGGCAAGATCGCCCGCGTGACCATCGCCTATTACCTCCTCACCTCGGTGATCGCGGTCGTTCTCGGATTGGTCCTCGTTGTAAGCATGCGTCCCGGCGATGGTGTGCCGCCCCCGACCGAGCACTACACGCGCGAGGCCAAAAGCGCGCTGGACTTCGTCGACTCGATGGTCCCCTCGAACTTCTTTGCCGCGTTAGTCGAGACCGAGGCGATTCCGATCATCCTGGTCGCGATTCTCTTCGGCGTGTTTTTGGTGCGGTATCGCGACGAGTTCCCGCAGGTGCGGGCATTTGTTTTTCGCCTCAATGATGCCGTGCTCTATCTCGTCCGCGCGCTGATGCTCTTCGCCCCGCTGGGGATCATGGGACTGGTGGCGGGCATTCTCGGCGCGAAGGGGGGATGGACCGAAATCGGCCACGCGCTCGCCGGCATCGGACGCTACTCCCTCGTGGTGATCGTGGGGCTGACCATTCATTCCTTCATCATCCTGCCCCTGATCCTCCTGGTCCTGGGAAGGCGTTCGGTTATCCGGTACGCTTATGGGGTTCTCTCAGCGATCCTGACCGCTTTTGCGACTGCGTCATCCTCGGCGACCCTGCCGGAGACCATCCGTTGCAGCGAAGACAATAATAAAGTCACCCCCTCGACCGTCGGCTTTGTCCTGCCGCTGGGCGCAACGATCAACATGGATGGGACCGCACTCTACGAGGCCGTGGCGGTGATCTTCATTTCACAGGCCTATGGTATCGCCATGGGGCCATTTGAGTTGATCGTTGTTGCTATAACCGCCACTTTAGCGTCCATCGGCGCCGCCGGCATCCCCGAGGCGGGGCTGGTCACCATGGTCCTCGTCCTGAATGCCGTCGGCCTTCCGGTTGAGGGGATCGCGCTGATTCTCGTCATCGACTGGCTGCTGGACCGCTACCGCACGGCCGTGAATGTCTGGGGTGACTGTGTCGGCGCGGCCGTCGTCGATCGCCGTCTGGAAGCCGCTTCTCCGACCGTCTCATAAGCCCCATATCCGTCCTTTTCGGCAATCCCGGGCCCGTGGAGAGATTCGGCCGTTGGCCGATAATCACCATGGGGGGCGACCGCTTACGATCCGCACAGTGGCCTCCCGCTCACAGCCACCGTCGCCTCTGGCGACGACATCATCACTGCTCTGTCAGAGAACCATCGCCGGAGACGATTACCGATGGAGATTCGCATCGAACGGCACGACAACATCGACGTTGTCCAGCTTTCCGGACGACTCGACATGGTGAGTTCCAGCGCGCTGAAGGATCGCATGCACCAGGCGCTGCAGGACGGCCGTCTGGCATTCGTGCTGGATTGCCGCGCTCTGGATTTCATCAACAGTTCGGGTTTGGGCCGCTTGCTGTCGGTGTTCAAGGACGTGCGTCTGGCGGGGGGGCAACTGGTCCTGTGCTCCCTGACGCCGTTCGTCGATGAAGTCATGCGTCTAACCTGCCTGGATCGCATCTTCGATCTCCACCACGACCGCGAGACGGCGATGGCCATCCTGTCGGCGGCGGCACCGATGCCGGCCGTCAAATCGGAGCGCGGATGATGCCACAGGGGTTTCGCAAAAAGAAGATTCTCATCGTCGATGATGAACTGCTCATCCGCGATCTGCTCTATGACTACTTCATCGGGTGTGACTATGACATCGCCGTGGCCGAGTGCGGCCAGCGCGCGCTGGATTTGATGAACAAGTCGAGCTTCGACTCGGCGATTCTCGATATTCGCATGCCCGACATCGACGGCCTGGAACTGGCCGACCGGATGCGCGCTGCCGATGCCGATCTGCCGATCATCTTCATGACCGGCTTTCCTTCCGTGGAGACGGCGGTCGCGGCGATTCGCAAGCATGCCGACGACTACTTCATCAAACCGTTTAACGTCAAACACCTGCACAAGTCGGTCGAAAACGCCATGGCCCGGGTCACCAGTCAGGCATCGGCCGGCCGCGCGGGAGGAGACGTATCATGAACCGCCCCGATGGTGTACGCATTCTCGTCATCGATGACGAGTTGTTCGTGCGCGATTTGCTGCACGATTTCTTCACGAAGCTCGATTATTCGGTGACCGCCGCGCCCGACGGCGATGCCGGCCTGCACGCCTGCCGCAATGAGTCGTTCGATGTCGCGCTGGTCGATCTGAAGATGCCCGGCAGAGGCGGGATCGAGGTGCTCTCGGAGATCGTGCGGTTGGATTCGTCGCTGCCGGTGGTGATGATGACCGGGTACCCGACCATCGATTCCTCGATCGAAGCGATCCGTCGCGGCGCGTACGATTACATCATCAAGCCGTTCAAGCTGCAAGACCTCAAGGAACTGACCGAACGCGCCATCAAGGAACGGTCGTTCGCCCGTCAGATTGACGAGTTGAAAACGCGTCTGACGGCTGTCGAAAGTGAACTGCGCCGATACCGCTTGCAGCAAGGCATCGATACGGCAACGTCCCCCGGCGCGCGCCCAGCGGTCAAAACAGCATCCGCCGTTGGTGTACCGAAGTAAGTCATCCCGCCATTCTGATCGGTCGTACCCTTTGGTATTGCGCCCCCAGAGGCCCGGGGTATATTCCTCCCGCGTGAGGGGGGAATGCCCGACACGACTTACCATAAGAGCACCGCAACATCATCGTCGCGCATAGCGCCGGACCACGCCGGGGCGGGCGAACGCACGGATGAGGGCGCGCGCTTGCGTCGCCTGGCGCAGTTGGGCGAGATGACCGCAACCGCCGTTCACGAAATCCGCAGTCCGTTGGCCGGAATCGTCGGCCTGGCGGAGTTGCTGGCGCGCCAGTGCCATTCCGACTCCGGCGCCCAGCGAATGGCCGAGCGGCTGCATGCGGCCGCCGGCGAACTCATGATGACGATCGACCGGATGCTGGAGTTTGTCCGCGACACGCGCCTGGCTCGTCGTCCGATCGATTGGTCGAAGTTTGTCACCGTCGCGCTCGATCAGTACCAGGACAATCTGCAGAGTCGCGGCAGCAGACTGGTCCTGAAGCGCAGCGTCCCCGAGCGTCTCGGCTGGGGACTCGGCGATGTGCTGTGTCTGCGTCAGGCCGTCTGGAACGTCCTGGACAATGCCGACCGCGCACTCAACGGCGACGGCCATGTTGTCGTCACGGCGGAATCGCGCGCATCGCGCCTGTGCCTGTCGATTGCCGATTCCGGCCCCGGAATCGATTCGGACAACGCGGAACGCTTGTTCCTGCCGTTTGTCAGCGAAAGCGGCAGCGGGACCGGACTGGGCCTGCCGATGGCGCGCAAGATCGTCGAGGCGCACGACGGAACGATCACGCTCGCGAATGACCCGTCAACCGGCGGCGCAGTCGCCCGAATCGAACTGCCCATCACGCCGGCAGCAGCCAACGACGCGGGGAGAGGGTAGCGTCGTGGCGTATTCGATCCTCGTGGTCGATGACGATCCGCTCGTCAATGACGTGCTGGTGTCGACGCTTAACGCGCTGCCTTACGAGGTCGATTCGTCGGAGTCGGCCGAATCGGCGCTGACGCGGATGCAGCGCCGCGATTACGATCTGATCATCTCCGATGTCCGCATGAAGGGCATGGACGGCCTGCAACTGCTCGACAAGGTCCGCCTGATGTCACCGGAGACGGTCGTTATTATGATGACCGCATACGGGCAGGTCCCGGATGCCGTCCGCGCCATGAAGGCGGGCGCCTTCGAATTTCTGCTCAAGCCGGTGGGCGCCGACGTGACCGAGGCCATCGTCGAACGGGCGCTGGAGTTCCGTCGCCTCAAACTGGAAAACAAAATGCTGCGCGCGGCGGTGACACAGCGTTACGCGGCCGAGCAGTTGGTCGGCCAGTCGGCGGTCATGCGACGCGTCTTCGATACGATCGACAAGGCCGCCACCGCCGCCTCCAACGTTTTGATCTCGGGTGAAACCGGAACGGGCAAAGAGCTCGTCGCGCGCGCCATCCATTTCCGCGGCAACCGGCGCGAAGGACCATTCGAAGCGATCAACTGCGCGGCGCTGCCGGAGACGTTGTTCGAAAGCGAGCTGTTCGGGCACGAGAAGGGCGCCTTCACCGGCGCGATGCGCACGCGCCGGGGCGCATTCGAGGTCGCCGACGGCGGCACACTGCTCTTAGACGAGATCTCGGAGATGACGCGGGCCCTGCAGGCCAAGTTGCTGCGCGTGTTGCAGGAAATGGAAGTCCAGCGCCTGGGATCTGAAAAACGCATTCCGGTCGACGTGCGGGTGATCGCCACCACCAATCGCGATTTGCCGGCGGAAATCGAATCCGGAGAGTTTCGGCGCGACCTGTACTATCGACTCAATGTGCTGCCGGTGCACCTGCCGCCGCTGCGTGACCGTCGCGACGACATCCCGGAGCTGGTCGACCATTTCATTCGGCAGTTCAACGCGGCATCGGGGCGCACCATCCGGCGCGCATCGGAGACGGTGATGAAACTCTTCGATCAATATCCGTGGCCGGGAAATATCCGCGAGCTGGAAAATTTCATGGAACGGGCCGTGCTCGTCGCCGCGCGCGACGTGCTGACGCCGGAGGACTTCCCCGGCGAATTATTGGCCGGCGGGCCGCGTCCCAAAGACGAAGGCATTCGCGTCGGCACCACCATGCGCGACGCCAGAAAGAATCTCGTGCTGGCGACGCTGGACGCCTGCGGCGGCAATCAAACGCAGGCGGCCGATATGCTCGGGATTTCATCGCGGACCATACGCAACCTGCTGTACGAATACGGCATCAAGACCCCCGGCGGCGAAGAGACCGGCGCCGACGCTCTCAACCCGGCCGCCATCGATCACAACAACGCATGAACCGCTTGCGAACTGTCGGCCATCGCTTGACAGCACCGGTGACGCTGTTGATGCTTCTCTGTGTCGCGGTGCCGCGCGACGGTGCGTCACAGCCGACCGATCCGTCCGCTCCGATCGCAGACTTCTATGTCCAGTTCAACAGGACCCCGATCTGGGCCGGGACGAATTTCGGTTACACGGTCTATGAGACCTGCCGCGTGGAAGCGCGCATCACGAACATGAGCGGCGAGTTGATCCTGATCTTCCCCATCGGCGTGCAGACGCCGGGACGCTATATGCTCCCGTGGGACGGCACCTATCACGGCATCAGCCCGCTGGCCGGACGATATGAATTCGAACTGTTCTTCGACGACGAATACGCCGTCAACTTTTGGTTTCTCAGTCATCCGCGTCCGCAAAGCGCATCCTGAAGTCGCGATCCGGACATGCCATCTACGACGAGGTTCTCCCTGTGCGCAAGCATTTGGCTCTGACGGTGCTCCTGGTCGCGGCAACGGCCGCTGTTGCATGGGCGGCGGCCGACGGTGAGGGCACGGGCAACGTCGACATCGTCGAAGTGCTGATCAGTCTGGTGGCCATCCTGATCGGCGCCAAGATCGGCGGCGATCTCGCCATTCGTCTGAAGCAGCCCGCCGTACTGGGTGAGTTGGTCGCCGGTGTGCTGATCGGCAATCTGACGCTGGTGGGCATCGGCTGGTTTGAACCGATCGGGGAGAATCATACTGTCTCTGTACTCGCGGAACTCGGTGTGATTCTGCTGTTGTTCGGTGTCGGCCTGGAGTCGGATTTGGACAAGATGCTCCATGTCGGGCTGTCGTCGTTTCTGGTGGCGATGTTGGGCGTAGTGGCGCCCTTCATGCTCGGCTGGGGCGTGGGAATCTGGTTTTACCCGGAGCATTCGTTTTACATGCACATGTTTCTCGGCGCGACGCTAACCGCGACATCGGTGGGCATCACCGCCCGGGTCCTCAAAGACATCAACCGCCTGCATTCGCGCGAAGCGCGCATCGTCCTGGGTGCGGCCGTCATCGACGACGTATTGGGGCTGATCATTCTGGCGATCGTGTCCGGAATGATTCAGGCGGCCGATGCGGGCGCGGAGATGTCGTCGACGGCGATCTTCTGGCTGGTCGCCAAGGCAATCCTCTTTTTGGGATTATCGATCATCGTCGGCCGGTATACCTACCCGTCGCTGTTTCGGGTCGCCAACTATCTGCGCGTGCACGGGATGCTGCTGATCATGTCGATCGTGATGTGTTTTCTCTTCGCGGCCGCGGCGGCGTGGGCCGGTCTTGCGCCGATCGTCGGCGCCTTCGCCGCCGGTCTGGTCCTCGATCCGGTCAAGTACCAGGACATCCGCCATCTCGACATGGCCAAACACAACCTTGAAGAGGCGTTGGAACCGGTGATGACGTTCTTAGTTCCGGTGTTCTTCGTACTCATGGGCATCCATGTCGATCTGTTGACCTTCGCTGATACCTCGGTGCTGGGATTCGCCGCGGTCCTGACCGCGGCAGCCGTCATCGGTAAACAGGTGTCCGCCTTCGGCGTGGTTAAATCGCCGGAGCCGACCAATCGCTGGATCGTCGGTCTCGGGATGATACCGCGCGGCGAGGTGGGTTTGATCTTCGCCGGAATCGGTCTCTCGCTGCACGTGGGTGGGGAACGCATCGTCACCGCGGACATCTACTCCGCGGTCGTGATCATGGTCATCCTGACGACGTTGGTGACCCCGCCGGTGCTCACCTGGGCCTTCGCCCGGCAGCAGCACAGACCTGTTGCTTCAGAGTAGCAGACTGTGTGAGGTGAAAGATATGAGGCACCGACGCATCGTTCACATACTGACGGCGATTGTCACCGTCGGGCTCGTGCTGCAGGCCCGAGCGGCGCAGTCCCAGTCGAAATCGCTGCAACAGTTGGGCGGCATCAACGACGCGCTCGGCTCCATCGCCGCATCGGTGTCACCGGCGGTCGTGCAGATTGTCGCCAGCGGGTACGTGCCCGGATCGCCCGGAGGCGGCGCCACGGGGGAACTGCTCTCCTTGCAGCGCAGCGGCGGCTCGGGAGTCATTCTCGATCCGAACGGCTATGTCGTCACCAATGCCCATGTCGTGCGCGGGTCCCGGCAGGTGCAGGTGATGTTGCCGATCGCGCCGGACCCGTCGCACCAGTGGCATTCGATCCTGCGGCCGCTGGGGAAAGTGTACGGCGCGCAGTTGGTCGGGCTGGATGAGGAAACCGATCTGGCGGTGCTGAAGGTCGAGGGAAAAGGACTGCCGTATCTGACGTTCGGCGATTCCGACGAGCTGCGCCCCGGACAAATCGTGCTCGCCTTCGGCAGCCCCCTGGGATTGGACAACAGCGTGACACTCGGTGTGGTCAGCGCCGTGGCGCGGCAAATGTCCCCGGAAGACCCGATGATTTATATCCAGACTGACGCTCCGATCAATCCCGGCAATTCGGGCGGGCCGCTCATCGATGGCAATGGACGCGTCGTCGGGATCAACACGAGCATTCTGTCACGCTCCGGCGGGAGCGAAGGGCTCGGATTCGCCGCGCCCAGCAACATCGTCCGCGCCGTATACGAACAGATCAAGGCGACCGGACGCGTCCGTCGCGGCGCGATCGGCGCCGCCACCCAGACAGTGACGCCGTTGCTGGCGGAGGCGCTCGGTCTGCCGCAGCAGTGGGGCGTGATCGTCAGCGATGTCGATCCGGACAGCCCGGCCGAACGCGACGGTCTGCGCGCCGGTGATCTGATCCATTCACTCGACGGCAAGATCATGGAGAACGCGCGGCAGTTTACGGTGAATCTGTATCAGCGCGCGGTCGGCGACATGATCCAGCTTGAGCTCATCCGTGATGGGCAACCGCTGCGGCTGGCGACCAGCGTGATTGAACGGCCCGGCGATCCCGGTCGCTTCGCGGTGTATGTCACCCCCGAACGAAACCTGATCGCACAACTGGGAATCCTCGCGCTCGATTTGGATCGTCCGATCGCGTCGATGCTGCCGCCGTTGCGAAACGAGTGGGGCATCGTCGTCGCCGCCCAATCGCGGGAAACGGCGTTGTGGGAGAGCGGCTTTCTGCCGGGCGATGTGATCTACACTCTCAACGGCGCCGAGGTCGAGGACCTGGCCGCCCTGCGACGCGCGCTGCAGCCGATTCCGGCAGGGACCCCCGTCGCTGTCGGCGTGGAACGCGACTCCCGGCTGATCTATGTCGCACTGCGCAGCGAATAGACTCAGCCCGACACGCCGCACAAACCCGTGCGGGTCAGCCCTTGGGCTGACCGACGTCGAAAAGCCGCACGGCCGACTGTGATTACATAAGAAGATCCCGTGCGGGTCAGCCCTTGGGCTGACCGACGTCGAAAAAGCTGCACGACCGACCCTGATAACATAAGAAGATTGTTCTTGCCCTCTGTTCGGGGGCCACTCACCTTGCGCCCAGTTCGAGAAGCGGGGGGGCATGAAGAGCAAGTTCGACTGGCGGGCGGCGTATTTTCACTTGGTCAGTCTGGTCGGGATCATCGTGATCCTGATCGCGGCGATCCAGGGAGGCCACGGACTGATGCGCATATTGTTCCCCAAGCTGGCAATCAACGAGTACGAGTGGCAGAAAGTCTCCACGCTGGAGCAGTACAAGCGTTCGAATCCCCGACCGGCCGCACCGGCTGTGGGCGAAGATCAGACCGCCCAACAGCCCGACAAGTCCGATGCACAGTGGCGACAGGAATGGGAGGAGTATCGCCAGACAGCCGTTGAGGGCCAGAAACGCCGTGGACTCTGGAATCTGCTGGAATCGTTGATGACGCTGATTGTCGCGATTCCGATTTTCTGGTGGCATCGGCGTGCCGCACGCAGACTCAAGCCCGCCGATCAAGCCGAGACGTAATCGG
>DASWIS010000029.1 GCA_036397555.1 Candidatus Zixiibacteriota bacterium
CTTGCCGCTGGTCGCCACCAGCCGAACCGCTTCCGCCTTAAACTCCGCCGTGTACCGGCGTCTTGAACTGCTCATCAAACACCTCCTCCGAGAGTATCAAAACTCTCTTATGAGGTGTCAACCAAATCGGGGGAGGATCAGCGTGCAATCTCGCATGCGTGTCACAGCGAATAATTGATCTCGCTTCGGTCCACTACAGGCTCTACGTAGGTGTAAATGACCACACAACTGGGAGGACCCGAATCTTGGTCATGGACTGCGACAGTGATGCAGTGATTGATACACTTGATCTTCCTTCCAGTGGCACGTTGTCTGATGTCTACGCGTCATCGGATGGGAAGTACCTCGTGGCAAATGCTTACGGAGTTCGCCCCGTCTGGGATCTAAGTACCAAAGCCGAAATCGGCATAGTACCAACGAGTTTTGTGAATGCTGAATTCGTCACTCATGACGATTCGGAGAGTCTAATCGTCACAGGATTAAGGCATTTCTGGGAACTAGAACTTCCGGACCTCGGGTCATATCAAATAGATAGCGTCGAGCTGGTAGGGGCGCGTCAGATCCCAGGGACCCATTACATAATCGGAACAAGCGATCGGCGTAGCTTATCTGAACCTCGTCAGATCACTTTGGTCTATGATGTCGAGACTCATGAAATCGTAGACACAATCATATTCAAGGTTACACCAGAGTCGGATGTGTTCTACGTTACTCATTTCGATCTATCTCCTGACGGGTCCAAATTCTATGGCGTTGGCAACTCCGCCGATTGCGTCTGTCTGATTGGATACGATCTAATTCGGGGTGAGCTTTTGTTCACGTTCCCGACGGATTCGCCTGGTGGCTTCCCGCGAGTAACTCCTGACGGAAATCAGGTGTGGTTAACGCACGGTGGGATATATGTTCTTGGACCTTGGCGACAATACATCTCGATTGTAGACGCGTCTAGTGGGGCGCGGATTGATACCATTTCGGTTCATAAAGATGATCTTGGCTGGCCACGGGCAGTTGCTCCTCGAGACATTAGGTTCTTGCCTGATGGCAAAAAGGCTTACGTGCGGTGTGGGGAACCAGGGACAGGGGGGCAGCCGCTCCTTGCAATAGATGCTCACTCGTTGGGAGTCCACATGATACTGTATGATGAAAGCCAAACACCTAATGGCATAGATATCGCTCCACAAATGTGAGGAGGCAATTAATGAGGACAGTTTTTGTGTTCGTAGTGTCAGCAATCCTCCTTTCGACTCCAGCAATCGCCGGCTGGCATGAATACGATCTGAGGGAGATTCGGTGTTTTACGGCAGGGTGGCCCTGACCGCGCTTTAGTTCTTGGTCAGGGCTTGCCGAATTCACTTCCCCCAGAGGTGCGTCCCGCGAACGCCGCATAACTGCCTCCCCGAGTCCGTCTCCGATTGAACTGTTTTCGGCCCTGCCCGACTGCCGCGCGGCAGGCGATAACTTTCTTCGCGTTCGCGATGAGATCTGAGCCCTCGGCGGCGCCTCCTGCACAACGAGCAACAAAACAGTTGCCTTATCCTTCGCCACCCGCTAATATGCAACCGACAGGTTGCATAAGACGCTCACACCATTGCCGGAGGTTGCCCCCATGGAACACAGTATCGTCAAGCAAATCGAACTGAAGGCACCGGCGGCCCGGGTCTGGCGCGCCCTGACCGATCACCGCGAGTTCGGCGAGTGGTTTCGGGTGAAGTTGGAGGGCCCGTTCGTGCCGGGGCAGACCGTGCGCGGCCAGATCACCTATCCCGGCTATGAGCACCTCCGGTTTGACGCCGTGGTGCAGAAGATGGTGCCCGAACGGCTCTTCTCATTTACATGGCATCCCTATGCCATCGAACCCGGAGTCGATTATTCGAAGGAGACGCCCACGCTGGTCGAATTCCGGCTCGAGAAGACCGCCACGGGGACGCTGCTGCAAGTGACCGAATCCGGATTCGACAAAATTCCCAGCGACCGGCGGCTCGAGGCGTTCCGCATGAACGAAGGCGGCTGGACGATTCAAATGCAGAACATCGAGACCCATGTCGCGCAAAACCCGTAGCAGCAACCCGACAATACGGCGCAATCACGCTCCGGCCTTTGCCGCGCTCGGCGACCAGACGCGGCTGTCGCTGGTCGCCCGGCTCTCGGTCGGACCGCCGCGTTCGATCTCCCAACTGACCGTGGGCTCGCGGCTGACCCGTCAGGCGATCACCAAGCACCTGCGCGTCTTAGAGAGCGCGGGAATCGTGCGCCATGTCCGTGCCGGACGCGAGACCCTGTTTGAATTCGATCCGGAGCCGCTGGAAGGACTCAGCACGTATCTCAAACTCGTTTCCAAGCAGTGGGATCAGGCGCTCGCGCGATTGCAGGCGCATGTCGAAGGCCCCGTGAAGAAAAGAAGATAAGCCGCGGCCCGGACGGCCCGTGTCAGGACCCGGCAGCTCCTGTCTCGATCTTTACCGAATCTTGACCCCGACAGCCCCGTAAGTCTGCTTGACAAAGCAGCTTCGCGGGCGTAAACCTACCCTGCGGGCCGAGGGCGGGTTGCCCTGAGTCCCACGGTTACTTCTCGTTCGCAGGCGTCGGCAGCACACCGCGAGCATCAGGCACCCAAAGATCTTCAGGAGGAAGATCGCATGAAGACCACCCTACTTCGTCTCAGCGGCGCGCTCTGTCTTCTGATCCCCACCAGCGCCTGGGGGGCCAACCACGTGTTGGTCGAATCCAAGTCGGTGGCGCTGGGCGCCGCCGGGGTCACGATCGGCGTTTATGTGGAAAACGATGTGCAGCTCAACGCGATCGTGATCCCACTGGAGTTCCGTGAGATCACGACGTCCGGCGGCTACATGACCAACACGCTCACGGTCGATGCCGCCAATCGTTTCACGACCTCGCTCATCGGCTTCGTCACCAAGAACTTCTATCCCGATGAGGACAACACCAACCCTCTGCTGTGTGGTGGGTCGGGGTACATGTTCTTCAGCGCCGTCGACTTCATCAGTCCCGACGCCTTCATGTACAGCGCCGTTCAGGTCTCCGATCCGTGCCTGCCGGTCGGCAACGACGGCGTTCCGCCCGGAGGGACGCCATCGCTCATCATCACCTTCGATGTCACCAATGTCGACGGCCTCTTCGAGATCGACTCGACCTGCACGACCCCGGGCAATCACCTTGTGTATTCGCAGTGCGGCCCCGGGACGCCGGTCGTGCCCACCTTCACGCGCGGACTGGTCACGATCGGCAACCCAGTATTCCCGCCAGAGGTGTCCGACATTCCCGACCAGACAATCGACGAGGGGAGCACCTTCGCGCAGATCAATCTGAACGACTATGTGGTCGATCCCGACAACACCGATGCCGAGATGACCTGGACAGCGACCGGCCAATCGCAACTCGGTGTGGTGATTAGTCCCGGCAAGATCGCCACCATCCTCATCCCCAACCCCGACTGGTTCGGCAGCGAAACGATCACATTTCGCGCGACCGATCTCGACTTGCAGTTCGATGAAGACGCGGCGACCTTCACGGTCAACCCGGTCAACGACCCGCCGGTCTGGGGCCCCATCTCGAATAAGTTTGTCGAAGCCGGCAAGACCCTCGCGTTTGCCGTCGGCGCGACCGACATCGACGACGATTCTCTCGACATCACGATGGAGGGAGCTCCGGCCGCCGCAACCCTGGCGGACAACGGCGTGGGGCTGGCATTGTTCAACTGGCTCACGACGTGCGCCGATGAGGGCGTCCACATGGCGACCTTCATCGTCTCCGACGGTGATTTGGCCGACACTGCGACCATCACCATTACGGTCACGCCCAACCCCGACACTCTGGTCGCCAACCCCGGTTCTCTCGATTTTGTGATCGAGTACGGAACCGATCCCGCCGCCAAGCTCGTTAACGTGACGGATCCGGGATGCGGCGAAATCCCATGGGAAGTCGAGGTGAACCAACCGTGGGTCCTCTTGTCCATCGATACGGGATTCACACCGGGCAGCTTCACGGTCGACATCGACACGGCGGGGCTGTACCCCAACGAGTACAACGCGATCATCACGCTGCGCGAGCGCACGGTCGAACCGGACCCCATAGAAATTACCATCCCCGTCCATGTCTCCGTCGAGTCGGACGTCTGTCTGTGTCCCTGCCAGGGCGATTGGGATTGTGACGACATCATCGACGTGTTCGATGTCATCCATTGCGTCGATGTCGCCTTCCGCAACTACCCTGAGCTGGGATTCTCGTCGTGTCCGTTCTCGGTGCTGGATGCCAATTGCGACTGCGCCATCGACGTGTTCGACGTTGTCGTGCTGGTCGATCACGCTTTCCGTGCGGATTATTCGCCGATTTGCGGATTCGATGACCCGTGCGAGGCGCCCGATTGTAGTCCGTCGCATTAGACGCCGCATCATCCGAATGGGCTTCCGATGCGCCCCGGTCATGAGACCGGGGCGTTTTCTTTGGGGTCAGACCGCGGCGTCGAGAGCGGCACGCGTCGCTGTGGGCAAACTTGCCCTTGGCCGGATGTCTCGGCAATGTATCTTGACAATTCACATGACAATGTCCCCTCCCGATCATCCCGTCCCGTTTGATTTCGGTGGATTTGAATCGGTTCAAAATCACGCACATCGTGTCCTGATGCTGGACTACGACGGCACGCTCGCGCCCTTTCGCGCCGAACGCATGGCCGCGGTTCCGTATGAGGGTGTGCGGGAGCGACTGGACGCGATATCCACACGACCCGAAAGCCGGCTCGTCATCGTCTCGGGCCGGCCGGTGACCGAGGTGGTCGCGCTGCTGGATGTCCGATTTCCGATTGAGATCTGGGGCGCTCATGGTTGGCAACGTCAACATGCGGATGGAAAAATCGAGGAGTGGTCACCGCCCGGCAGCGTGCGAGACGTGCTGCAGCGCGCGCTGGCGTCCGTCCCGTCTCGGATCCCCAGGGACGCGCTGGAGTCGAAGACCGCGTCGGTGGCGCTGCACACCCGTCGCTTGCCGCCTGCGGAAGGCCAACGCTGCATCGAGGTCCTGTACCCGATCTGGGAGCGACTCGTTGACGGAACCCCGCTGCAATTGCGACGCTTCGACGGCGGTATCGAAGTCAGGTCGATGGCCCGATCCAAGGGCGATGCGGTATCAACGTTGAAGGCCGAGTGCCGGCCCGATGCGTTTTTCGCTTATCTCGGAGACGATGAGACCGACGAAGATGCATTTGCCCGACTCAGCACGACCGATTGGGCGATTCTGGTACGCCCGGAAGTTCGTCCCAGTCGGGCGCGATACTGGCTGAGGCCGCCGGGGGAGCTTTTGGATTTTCTGGCTGGGTGGACGCGGGACCGTTGAAATGATAGATTGATCGGATCAGCGGTAGACACGCCGGCCACCATCAGTGTGTGGTCGGCCGCATCGTCGAACCGTTCGTTCGGATCGTCGATATGACGAATCAAAAGTCAGCGCGACTGTTTGTTGTCTCCAACCGGCTGCCGGTCGCTGTCATCTCCGAAGGCGGCCGATGGACACTGGGTCCCGTAGCCGGCGGGCTGGTCACCGCGATGGCTCCGATCATGGAGCGCAATCACGGGGTCTGGATCGGCTGGCCCGGCTGCGGCCCGGAAGTTCCCTTTGGTCCGCTCCTCGAACGGTTTAATCAGGAACACCGCTATCAGCTTGTCCCGATACCGTTGAGCAAACACGAGGAGGAAGGGTACTATCGCGGCTTCGCCAACGAGGCGATTTGGCCGTTATTCCATGATTTGCTGGGGCATTGCCGCTTTGAAGCCGACACTTGGGCGGCGTATGTCGATGTCAACAAACGGTTTGCCGAGGTGATCGCCTCCGACCTCGACCGGCAATCACTCGTTTGGGTGCATGACTATCAACTGCTGCTGGTTGGCGCCGATCTGCGCGCAGCGGGCGTCAGACGGCCGATCTCATTCTTCCTGCACATCCCCTTTCCTTCGCTGGACCTGTTTCGACGCATGCCGTGGAAACACCTGATCATACGCGCGCTGCTGGCTTACGATCAGATCGGCTTTCAGACAATCCGTGACCGCCAAAACTTCCTGCAATGTGTGCGCGGACTGGTCCCCGAAACGTCGGTCAGCATGGGGCGGCGCGGGGGCGAGCTGGAATTCGAGGGACGCACGATCAAGGTCGGCTCCTTTCCGATCAGCATCGACTTCGACGAATTCGATGAGGGGGCGCGTCGCATGGAGGTCGCCGAGGCCTCGTGGTATTTGCGTGAACGCTACCGCGTCGGAAAACTGATTCTCGGCATTGATCGTCTGGACTACACCAAGGGCATACCCGAGACGTTTCTCTCCTTCGAGCGCGCGCTGGAGAAGTATCCCCAGATGCAGGGGAGCGTCTCGCTGATTCAGATCGTAGTTCCCAGCCGGACCCATGTCCCCGACTATCGCGATCTCAAGTCGCTGCTGGACCAACTCTCAGGCCGGATCAACTCGCGGTTCTCGCGGCACGGATGGGTGCCCATACATTACTTGTATCGCGCCCTGGATCGGACCGAGCTGTTGGCGCACTACCGCGCGAGCGACATCGCGCTGGTGACGCCGTTGCGCGACGGCATGAACCTCGTCGCCAAGGAGTACTGCGTCAGTTCCGTCGAAGAACGCGGCGTGCTGATCCTCAGCGAGTTCGCCGGAGCGGCCGAACAACTGGGGCGCGGCGCGCTGTGCGTCAACCCGTACGACCGCGAGGGATGCGCGGATGCAATCCACCAGGCCTACTCCATGAATGAACGGGAGCAACAGTCGCGGATGAAGCTTCTGAGATCGCAAATTCGACGCAACGACGTCCATCGTTGGTTGCAGACAGTTCTGGCCATGCCGCAGGGCGGACGTCTTGAGGGCTTGCCGGAAGCCACGGCGGAGCCCGCCGACACGCGCGCCTGATTTCGGAATCATCAAACCGGACCGCGCAAGTCCACGAACGGAAACAGCTTGCCGCCGCAGATTCGTTGCCCGATACTCATTTTTCTCTTTTGGAAGTGACACAAACTCATTAGTCTTACCGAATTCGCGTCCGCAATGTCGGACCTAAATGATGTTGAACAGATCCAGGGAAGGAGCTTTGATCCGATGAAGTATACCTACGTAATGACGTTCACGGCGGTGTGCGCCGTCTCGATAATGACAGGATGCGGCGGAGGCGGTGACTCCACGACCCAAACGCCGCCCGCAACCCCACAGCAGCAGACCCAGCAGGCGACACCGCCGAAGGCCGCCACTGCCACGCTCGCCGGGTCTGTGACTTTCTCCGGCACAGCCCCCAAGAACACGCGCATCCGCATGGATTCCGATCCCGTCTGCGGAAAGCTCCATTCCGAGCCGGTCTTCACCGAAGAGTACATCGTCGGCAGCGGCGGGGAGCTCGCCAATGTATTCGTTTATGTCAAGTCGGGTCTGGACGGCCAAGGCTTCCCCGCCACCGCCGACACGGTGATCTTCGACCAAAGGGGATGCCATTACGATCCGCATGTTTTCGGCCTTCGTGTCAATCAACCGCTGGCGATTCTCAACAGCGATCCGACGCTGCACAATGTCCACGCGCTCGCCAAGAACAGCCGCGAATTCAACCTGGCCATGCCCAAAGAGGGGATGCGCGTGACCAAGTCCTTCAGCGAACCCGAAGTCATGGTCAAGATCAAGTGCGATGTCCACTCGTGGATGGCGGCCTATGCCGGTGTCCTGCCACACCCGCACTTCGATGTCACCGATGAATCCGGGCGCTTCTCGATCGGACCCCTGCCGCCGGGCACCTATGAACTGGAGGCATGGCACGAGAAAGCCGGAACGATGACGCAGACCGTCACCGTCGGCGACGGCGAGACATCAGCCACGGCATTCACATTCGGAGCGTCCGGCACCTGATCCACTGCGGCTGCCACAGCCGCGGCGCGGCCGCGGCATCGGTTCTGCCATCTTGAGGAATCATGAGTCAGCAGGAAACGCTCCACACTCACGACATCCAGACGCCGCACCCCGAAGCGCATCACCAACCGCTCGGATTCTGGCGGCACTATATCTTCTCGACCGATCACAAGCTGATCGGGATCCAATACGCCATCACATCGCTGGTGTTTTTGTTGTTCGGGTTTTTCCTGATGATGATGATGCGCTGGCAACTCGCCTTCCCCGGAGAAGTGATGCCGTTGATCGGCGGGCTCTTCGGGGAGTCGGCGATGCCCGGCGGGATCATGGTGCCGGAGTTTTACAATTCGTTGGGCGCGATGCACGGCACCATCATGGTGTTCCTGGGAATCGTGCCGCTCGGCGTCGGCGCTTTCGGCAACTATGTCATGCCGCTGCAGATCGGGGCGCCGGATATGGCGTTCCCGAAGCTGAACATGGCCAGCTATTGGATCTATTTGGTCGGCGGCATCGTGATGTTCGCCGGCTTTTTTGTCCCCGGCGGAGCCGCCAACTCGGGCTGGACCTCGTATGCGCCGCTGGCCAACATCGCGACCACCGGCCAGACCGTCTGGCTGCTGGGCATGGTTTTCCTGATCACATCGTCGCTTCTGGGCTCGGTCAACTTCATCACCACGATCATTCAGTTGCGCGCGCCCGGACTGTCGCTGATGCGTCTGCCTTTTTTCGTGTGGGCGCAGTTCGTGACCGCCTTCCTGCTGCTACTGGCTTTCCCGCCGCTGGAAGCGGCGGGCGTCATGCAACTGATGGATCGGCTCGCGGGCACGAGCTTCTTTCTGCCCAGCGGCCTGGTCGTCAGCGGCGAACTGCTGACCAACTCCGGCGGCGGCAGCCCGCTGTTGTGGCAACATTTATTCTGGTTTCTCGCGCATCCGGAAGTGTACGTCCTGATCCTTCCGGCCATCGGCATCGTCGCCGAGATCCTGGCGAACAACACCCGCAAGCCGCTGTGGGGATACAAATCGCTGGTCTTCTCGGCGATCTTTCTGGGCTTCATGTCGTTCGTCGTCTGGGCGCATCATATGTTCCTGACCGGCATGGGAACCACGATCAGTTCTTTCTTCCAGGCGACGACGATGATTATCTCGATCCCCTCGGTCATCATCATCTCGGTTTTCATCATCACGCTGTGGGGCGGCTCGATCCGTTTCACGACCCCGATGCTTTTCGCCATCGCCTTCATTCCGATGTTCGGCATCGGCGGATTGACCGGCTTGCCGCTGGGACTGTCGACGGCCGACATTCACTTGCACGACACCTACTATGTCATCGGACACTTCCATTATGTCGTCGCCCCCGGCACCATTCTCGCCTTATTCGGCGGCCTGTATTACTGGTATCCCAAAGTGACCGGACGCAAGATGAACGACGTGCTGGGCAAGATTCATTTCTGGGGAACCTTCGTTTGTATGAACGTTATCTTCATGCCCATGTTCATTCAGGGACTGGCGGGCGTTTCGCGCCGGCTCTATGACGGCGGCCAGCAGTATGCCCACGCACAGGGAGTGCTGGAGTGGAATCTCGTCATGTCGATCGGCGCCTGGACAATGGCTGTCTTCCAAATCCCGTTCATCTGGAATTTCTTCTGGAGCATCCGTAAAGGAAAGAAGGTCTCGGACAATGTCTGGGAGGCGACTACGCTGGAGTGGACCGCCGCGCCCTCGCCGCCCCCGCATGGCAATTTCACGACTCTGCCCTCGGTCCACCGTGGACCATACGAATACAGCGTCCCGGGAGCCCCGACCGACTTCACACCGCAGAATGAGCCGGCACGGGCCTGAACTCCGATGCAGATACCGCACACACTGACGGCGCGCGCCGACACCGGGCTGTACAATGCCAAGCTCGGCATCTGGCTCTTCTTGGCGTCGGAAGTGATGCTCTTCGGCGGCTTGTTCTCCGCCTATGTCCTGTTGCGCGTCGGGTCGACCGACTGGCCGCATGGCGCCGATATCCTCAATGTCCCGCTGGCGATGCTCAACACGATGGTGCTGATCACCTCCAGCGTCACGATGGTCATGTCGTGGGCGTCGCTGCGGCAGGGCAAGGTGGCCGCCTACAAAGGGTACATGGTCGCGACGCTCCTGTGCGGCTTCGGATTCATGATCATCAAGGCCATCGAATACGGGGCGAAGTTTTCGCACCACCTGTATCCGGGCGAGAGCACGTTTCTGGCGGTCTACTTCACGCTGACCGGCCTGCACGGACTGCACGTCGTCGGCGGGATCATCGTGATCGGCTATCACCTCCTGACCAGCAACAGGTGGCTGCGCTCCGAACCCGAACGGTTGACCAACCGCGTGGAAGTCGTCGGACTGTATTGGCACTTTGTCGACTTGGTCTGGATTTTCCTGTTCCCGTTGCTCTACTTGTTATAGGGCATGATGAGAACATCCGATCTGATCGTCGTTTCCGCAGTCGTCTGCGGCGTGGCCCTGGCGGCCTGCTCGTCGAGTAAAAAAGAACGGGTCGGCCGCGTCGAGACCGAAGCCGGAGCATCGGCCGATGCCACGGCAGCCGACAGCGCGGGCATCGCCGCCGGCGTGGACGGACGACTCTCTTCGGCGCGTTACATGTTCGTCAACGTCAATGTCGCCAATGTCCGGGCGGAACCGTCGACGGCCGGGGAGATCATCGCCAAAATGCGCTATCCCGATTCGACCGATGTCACCGGACTGCGCGAGGGCGAATGGATCGGCGTGGAGTTCGAGACATCCGATGGCAACTACAAAACCGGGTGGGTGCACGTATCCTTGTTGTCCGAAACGCGCGAGGCCGCCAAACTGAAACTGGAGCAGCCGGAGTAGGGGACCCAGGAACGACCGACATGGCGCACACCGACGCACAGAGCATCAAACGCGAAGTCCGCGGTTACATCGCTGTGTTCGTTGCGCTGGCGGCGCTGACGGTGCTGACCGTAATTGCGTCCCGCCTCGACGTATCGACGGCGATGCACATCTTCATTGCGTTGTTCATTGCGGTGGTCAAGGGCGGGCTCGTGGCCGCCTACTTTATGCATCTGATCTCCGAGAAGAAGCTGATTTACAGCACGCTGATCCTGACGGTCATCTTCTTTCTGGCGCTGATGTTTCTGCCGTTGTCGACCTTTATGGACCATTTGCACGTCTAAGCCATGTCGCTGAAGTCATTTCACATTTTCTTCATTGCGATCGCGGCCATCATGTCGTGCGCGGTTGGCGCCTGGGGTCTGTGGCAATACTCCTCCGACGGCGCAGCACAACTGGCGGCGCTGGGCGCCGTCTCGTTCGCGATGGCGATCGTGCTCGTCATCTATGGCATTCGCTTTTTGAGAAAACTGCGGCACGAGAGTTTCTTATGATGCGGCGATACCTGGGAATGACAGCGGTTGTTGCCGGTGCGGCGCTGACGCTGCCCGCTGCGGCGAGCGCCTGCGCCGTCTGCGGGGGCGACCCGGCCGCGCCGATGACCGCAGGAATGAACATGGCGATTCTGACCCTGCTGGCGGTGACCGGCGGTGTCTTGCTGTCAGTCGTGACGTTTTTTGCGTTCCTGATCCGTCGGGCGCGTATCATGGACAAGGTTACGGTCGATCAACGCTGGCTGAATAGCATGCGAGGCGGACAGAATGCCTGAATTCCTCCATTGGCTCGGACTTCCGGAAATCGCCTCGGCGCACGGCTACCAGATCGACCGCCTGATCGGATGGATCCATATTCTCATGTTCGCGCTCTTCATCGGGTGGGGGATATTCTTCATTATGATCCTCTTCCGATTCCGTGCGGGGCGTCATCCAAAGGCCGATCACGTCGGCGTGCGGGGGCACGGATCCACCTATCTCGAAGTCACGGTGGCCATCGTCGAAGCGGTGCTCCTGATCGGATTCTCGATTCCCGTCTGGTCGAAGGTCGTGGTCAATGTCCCCGATCCGGCCGATGCGCCGACCATCCGCGTGGTCGCCCAGCAGTTTCAGTGGAATATCCACTACCCCGGCCACGATGGGGTGTTCGGTCGCGTCGACAGCAAACTCATGGACGATCAGAGCAACCCGGTCGGACTGGATCGCTCCGATCCCGCCGGCGCCGATGACATCTGGACCATCAACCAACTCCACCTGCCGGTCAACCAGCCGGTCCTGATCCAATTGTCCAGCAAGGACGTCATTCACTGCTTTGCGTTGCCGATCATGCGGGTCAAGCAGGATGTCATCCCCGGCATGATGATTCCGGTTTCCTTTACTCCGATCAAGACGGGGCAATCGGAGATCGCCTGCGCGCAGTTGTGCGGCCTGGGGCACTATCGCATGCGCGGATTCTTAAGCATCGACACACAGGCCGAGTACGACACCTGGATGGCCGAGGAGATCGAATACCTGCAGCCGTCGGACGAGGACGAATCAGAGGAAACAGACGCGCCCGCCGAGGGATCGTCTGAGGGGTAGTCTCTCCGCATTCGGACAACTCCCGCAGTGTCATCCGTCGAGGTTATCGCATCACCCGCCGTCGGCTCCGCCGCGATCACGTCAAGTGGAAGCCATGCCGCGCACAAACTCTGGCTCGGACGTTTCGCCAAATTGACTTCGATCGCGACGTTCCTGCTGATCTTAGTCGGCAGTCTGGTCACCACGACCGGATCGGGGCTGGCAGTTCCCGACTGGCCGCTCTCGTTCGGGCAATTCTTCCCGAAGATGGAAGGCGGGGTCCTGTACGAGCACGGTCACCGCATGGTGGCGGGAGCGGTCGGATTACTGATGACCGCGCTCGCTGTCTGGGTCTGGTTGATTGAGCGAAGACGGACTGTACGCGTTCTGGCGCTGGTCGCGTGGTTTGCCGTCGTGGCGCAAGCGATCTTAGGCGGCATCACTGTCCTGCACAAACTGCCGATTGCGGTGTCGGTCTCACATGCCGGGCTGGCGATGGCGTTTTTCTCACTGACAGTTACATTGGCAATGATGAACAGCAGCTCCTGGCAGAAGCCGGGTCAAACCAAGAGGAGATCACTCATGCCAACGGGTCTATCAAAAGTCGCGCTGTCCACGACAGCGCTGATTTACGCGCAAATCCTCGTCGGTGCCTTGATGCGCCACATGGGCGCCGGGCTGGCGATCCCGGACTTCCCGCTGTCGTATGGGCAACTGATTCCGCCGCTGCACGCGGCATCGGTGGCGGTGCATTTCGCGCACCGGGTCGGCGCGGTTGTTGTCGGATTGATCATCGTGTATCAGTACATCCGCATTCGCCGCGATGCCTCAACCGATGCCCAGCTCAAACGCTGGGGCGGATATCTCGTCGCATTATTTGGTGTGCAGTTCCTTCTGGGAGCGCTCACCATCTGGACCATGAAATCAATCGTCGTCACGACGGCGCATGTCGGAGTCGGCGCCCTGACACTGGGCCTCTCGCTCATGGTCACGCTGCGGGCCATGCGCGCGCCGGCCGCGGTCAAATTGGAGACCGCCTGACCTTGGATGTGAAAACACCGCCTTCGGCTGTCGGCGAATCGGCCATTGCCCTGGCGCCGTCACGGTTCGCCGACTACCTGGCGCTGACCAAGCCGCGCATCGGGCTTTTGGTCATGCTATGCGCGGCCGTCGGTTTTGTCGTGGGCACCGGCGTTCTGGCGGCAACGGGTGTCCTGATTCACGTCGTGCTGGGGACCGCAATCCTTGCGGCGGGCGGCGCGGCTCTCAACCAATACCGCGAACGCGAATTCGATGCGCTGATGCAGCGCACCGATGACCGTCCCTTGCCGTCCGGTCGTCTGTTCCCCTGGGAAGCGTTGTTGCTCGGCCTGTCACTGACGATCGGGGGATCGGTCTATTTGGCGGCCACCGTCAATCTCCTGACCATGGTTTTGGGACTGTCCTCCGCCGTTCTCTACGTCCTTGTCTATACGCCGATGAAACGTACGACTCCATGGTGCATTTTCGTCGGCGCTGTCGCGGGGGCAGTGCCGCCGGTGATGGGATTCACGGCGGCGACCGGACGTCTCACGTGGGAAGCGGCCGCTCTCTTCGGGATTCTCTTCGCCTGGCAACTCCCGCACTTTTTGTCTATCGCCTGGATCTACCGCGACGATTACGACCGCGCCGGGTATGCCATGTCGCCTCTTGTCGGACGTGAGGGCGGGCGGGTCATTCGGCGCGTGTTCATGACGAGTGTATTTCTCGCCGCCGTCACGCTGCTGCCCGCTGTTTGGGGCATGGGCGGGTTTGTCTATCTCGTCGGCGCGTCATCGGTCTGCGCCCTGATGCTGCTGACCGCCCGGCGCTGGCGCCGCGACGATCTGACCACCTACACGCGGCGTGTCTTTGGCGTGTCGCTGGCGTATCTGCCGGCGATCCTGATTGTCCTGGCGCTGTGCCAGGTTTGGAAGCCGTAACCGCTCCACGCGGTCTGCCTGCGAATCTGCCGTGGCCCATTCTCCGGAATCTTCAACCGATACAACGCCCGCCATCTCCATATCAGATTTGTCCTTCTCTTATGGGTCGCAGCCGGCACTGCGCGGCATCACTCTCGAGATTCCGGAGGACGCACTCATCGCGGTGCTCGGCCCCAACGGCAGCGGCAAGACAACGCTGTTTCGCTTGTTGGCCACCGCGCTGCCGTTCCGGAAGGGTGCGATCCATGTTCTGGGGAATGATTTGTCTGTCCGCTTGAATATGGCGCGTGCCCGCATGGGTGTCATCTTCCAGTCGCCGGCGCTGGATCGCATGTTGACCGTGCGGGAGAATCTGACGCATCACGGCAAGCTGCGCGGCCTGTCGGGCGCCGGTTTGCGAGCGCGCATCGCCGATGGCGCCGGTCGGATGGGCCTGAACGACCATCTGAATCGACGCGTCGATCAGCTCTCCGGCGGCTGGACACGGCGCGCCGACCTGGCCCGGGCGCTGCTGCACGAGCCGCCGATTCTCATTCTCGATGAACCGACGACCGGGCTGGATCCCGCCGCCCGGGACGACTTCTGGCAACTGCTGGAGGTGCAGCGACGCGCGGAACATCTGACGATCTTGTTTACGACCCACCACTTCGAGGAAGCGGACCGTGCCGACCGTGTGATCATTCTCGACGATGGCGCAGTGGTCGCCGATGGCGTACCGCTGGAGTTGCGCGCGCAACTGGGCCAACAGATCGCCACGATCAGTTGCCGAAACGTCGATGCGGTCCTGGCGCGTGTGCAGGGGAAGGGCCGGGCCGCACGGATCGACAATCGGCTGGTGCGTGTCGTCCTCAACGGCTCCGACGACTCAGCCGGCGATCTTCTCAATGAACTCGGCGCACAGGTCGAATCGATACAGATTGCGCATCCGACGCTGGCCGACGTGTTCTATGACCGCACCGGGCGCCGCTTCTCCGAGGAGAATTCCCAATCGTCTGGGGCAGCATCCGGGCCATCATCCCGATGAGCGAACAGGAGTCCGTCAGAGTGGTTCGGCCGCGTCCGTGGCTGGCCGTGAGTGCGTTGGCGAGCCGCGAATGGACCCGCATGCTGCGCCAGCGGGGACGGCTGATCGGTGTGCTGGCTCAGTCGATTGTCCTGCTCATTCTCCTTGGCGGCGGCCTGTATGAATCGTTCAAGCATCCCATCGCCCGCAGCGCCCTGAACTATCCGCAGTTTCTGCTTCCGGGCGTCATTTTGCTCGTGATGTTGTTCGCCGCAATTTTCTCGACCATCGGCATCATCGAAGATCGCACGAGCGGCTTTCTGCAGGGCGTCACCATCGCGCCGATTCCCGCGTGGGCGTTGGTGCTCGGTCACGCGCTGGGCGGCGGTACGCTGGCGGTGGCGCAGGCCACCATCATGCTGCCGGTCGCGCCGATCCTGGGTCTGCACAGCAGCGCCCTGGGGCTGCTCGGCGCGATCGGGGTCATGCTCTGGCTGGCGCTGGCCATGACCAGTCTGGGCATCGCCATGGGCTGGCGAATGCGTTCGGTGCAGTCGTATCACACGATGATGAATCTGCTCCTGCTTCCCATGTGGCTGTTGTCCGGGTCGATCTTTCCTTCGGCCGGAGCGGCGCGATGGATGCAGACGGTCATGGCAATCAATCCCCTGACATATGGTGATGCGGCACTGCGACGGATGCTGTATCTTGGACAGCCCGAACTGCAGGGATCGCTGCCGGGGCTGACGTTGAGCATCGCGGTGATCGCGGGGTTTGGAGTGTTCTCGTTCGGGTTGGCGGTCGTTGCGGTCGGGGGGCGGAACCGGGAAGGGGGACCATGACCACGCCTGACCGTACACGTTCCATTCGCCGCATCGTTCCGGTTGCCGTCCTGGCGCTGGTCGGGTCTTTGGCAGTAACCGGATACCTGGGCTATGCGCATCTGACCTCGCAGCGTGCCGACCAGGCCCCCGCTGCCGAGGGGACCATCGTGGCCGACTATGGCCCGCTGGTCGATTTCACGCTGACGACGCAGCACGGTACGCCGCTGTCGCGCGACGATCTGCGCGGCAACATCTGGCTGGCCGATTTCATCTTCACATACTGTGCCGGACCCTGCCCATTGATGACCGCGCGGATGGCCGAACTGCAAAAGGCCTTGGCCGACATCGACGCATTGCGCCTCGTTTCCTTTTCGGTCGATCCGGATCGCGATACGCCGGAGGTGCTCAAAGAGTACGGCGACCGCTACGGCGCCGACCACGATCGCTGGACGTTTCTCACTGGTGATATCGTAACGATCATGCACGTCGCCATCGAGGGCTTCGCCATCGGCGACCGCGAGGACCCGATCCTGCACAGCACGCTCTTCGCGCTGGTCGATCAGCGCGGCCACATCCGCGGCTATTACCACAGCGATGAACCGGAGCTGATCGACAAGATCCGGCACGATCTCGACATTCTGCGCCGCGAAGATCCCGCCTGATGGACATCTCGATTCTGCCGCCGCTGAATGCCGCGCTCAACGCGGTGGCGACCGTTCTGCTGTTGTGCGGCTTCTGGGCGATCAAAACCAAGCGTCGCAACCTGCACCGCAACCTGATGCTCACCGCCCTGGCGTGTTCGGTGCTCTTTCTGATCTCCTACATCGTCTATCACTCCCAGGCGGGCGTGACGCGTTTCACGACACCGGGGTGGCCCAAGACCCTGTACTTCTCGATCCTCTACACGCACACCCCGCTGGCCGTCGTCAACCTCGTCATGGTCATCCTGACCGTACGGCGGGCGGCGCGATCGGAGTTTACCAAGCATAAGCGAATCGCCCGATTCACCCTGCCGATCTGGCTCTATGTCTCAATCACCGGTGTCATTATCTATTTTATGCTCTACCAATGGTTTCCACCGCAGTGATTAAAGCATCACATTCGATGGTTTGACGTTCGAACGTTTCGCTGCAACGCTTGTAATCGCACGATGCTTTCAATATCGTTGTCCGTCTTGGAATCCGCAGTTCTGCGGCCCGTTCGCATACTGCGCCGGTATTCTTCCACAACCCAAGTGAGGTTCGAATGAAGCAAATGAGTATGGGCGTCATCGGACTTGGCGCTCTGCTGCTCGCATCGGTCGCTACGGCCGACGTGCGGGCCGAGCGTACGGTGCCGCCGCTGGGTATCCGCGAGCAGACGCCCGCCGTGCACGCGCTCATCAATGCGCGCATCGTCGTTTCTCCGACACAGACGATCGAACGGGGCGCCGTCGTTCTCCGCGACGGTATCATCGTCGCAGTGGGCGCAGCGGCCGCTGTCCCGGCCGATGCCCGCGTCTGGGACTTAGACGGCAAGACGATCTACCCCGGCCTCATCGACGCGTACACCAAATACACTCCGGCCGGTCCCGCCGACGGGGGAGCACGGCGCGGCGGTGGCGGCGCGGAGAGCGAAACCCCCGGTACACCCCCCGTCAGAGGCGGCGCCAACTATTGGAGCAACGACATCAAGCCGCACAATCGCGTCGAGCGCGATTTCAAGGCCGATGAGAAGGCCAACGAGACCTTCCGCTCGCAGGGAATCACCGTGCGGCTCGCCGCCCCCGGCGATGCCATCATTGCCGGTACCAGCGCCCTGGTCGCGACCGGCGACGGCGATGCGGCAGCGGCGATTCTCAGGGATGGAGTCGCGATGCACGGCGTGCTGTCCACCAGCCGCTCGTGGGGGGATCGCGAGTATCCCAATTCACCGATGGGGGCGATGACGCTCTTCCGGCAGGCCTTTTACGATGCCGACTGGTACGCCAAGGCATGGGCCGCCCACACCAAAGATCGCACACTGCCGCGCCCGGAACGCAATGACGCCCTCGATGCCATGGCGGGCTACATGGGCAGCACCAAGCCGGTCATTATCGACGCGTCCGATGAGATGTACTTTCTGCGGGCCGACCAGGTCGGACGGGAATTGGGTCTCAATGTTGTCGTTCATGGCTCCGGACGCGAATACCGCCGTCTCGATGCCATCCGCGCCACCGGACGCTCGGTCATCGTGCCGTTGGATTTCCCCAAGGCGCCCGATGTGAAAACGCCCGAGAAGGCGCTGCGCGTGTCACTGGAAGACCTGATGCACTGGGACAGCGCGCCGGAGAATGCTGGACGTCTTGCCAATGCCGGTGTGCCGATTGCGTTTTGCTCAGAGGGATTGAAGGATACCAAAACATTTCTCGAGCAGGTGCGCACTACGGTCAAGCGCGGACTGTCGGCCGATGCCGCGCTGCGGGCGCTGACTGTCACGCCCGCCACATGGTATGGCATGGCGGACCGACTTGGCACCATCGAGACAGGCAAGCTGGGAAATTTGCTGATTACCGACGGCCCTTTGTTCGACGGCAAGACGAGCGTCATCGAAACCTGGGTGAGCGGCGAGCGCTACGAGGTGAAGTCGCCGCCCGTCGTCGAGCCGCGTGGGAAATGGGAACTGACTCTGTCCGAACGTCGCGGTCAGCCGGGCATGCTGTCGCTCTCGGTCGAAGGAGCTCCCGACAAACTCAAAGGCAAGATCGCCGTCGACACCAATTCCGTCAAACTCGACGATGTGTCGCTGTCCGACGCGCGACTGGCGATATCGGTCAAAGCCGACACGCTCGGGTGGACGGGTGTCACACGCATGTCGGGCACGGTCATCGGTGACGATCTCATCGGCGACGGCATCTGGTCGGACGGCGCGAAGTTTACGCTCACCGGCAGGCGCACCGAGCCCTTCACCAAAGAGCCCGACACGTCGAAGGCCAAGGAGACGAAGATGGCGTCGTATGCCGTCAATTATCCCCTGGGGGCCTACGGCGTCGACGGACCCCCGGTGCAGCCCCGCGAGGTCTACTTCACCAATGCCACCGTGTGGACCTGCGGCCCGCAGGGGAAACTCGATCGCGCCACGATTCTGGTCCGTGACGGCAAGATCGTATCGGTCGGCAGCACGGCCCCGCCCGCCGGCGCCGATGTCGTCGATCTCTCAGGCCGGCATGTGACGCCGGGGCTGATCGATTGCCACTCGCACAGCGCCACCAACGGCGGCATCAACGAATCGGGACAGACGATCACCGCCGAAGTTCGCATCGGCGATTTCATCGACTGCAATGACGTAGATATCTACCGCCAACTGGCCGGTGGCCTGACCGCGGCCAATGTCCTGCACGGCTCCGCCAACACCATCGGCGGGCAAAATCAGGTGATCAAGCTCCGCTGGGGCGCACTGCCGGAAGAAATCAAGTTTGCCGGAGCGCCGCCGGGGATCAAGTTCGCGCTCGGTGAGAATGTCAAGCAGAGCAACTGGGGCGACCGTTTCACGTCGCGTTACCCGCAGACGCGCATGGGTGTCGAGCAGTTGGTCCGCGATGAGTTCGCCGCCGCCCGCGAGTACAAGACGCGTTGGGACACCTGGAACAGTACCAAGCGCGGCATGCCGCCGCGCCGTGATCTCGAACTCGAGGCCATCGCGGAGATTCTCGATGCCGAGCGGCTGGTGCACTGCCATTCATACCGCCAGGATGAAATCCTCGCGCTGATGCGCACCTGCGAGGATTTCGGCGTGCGGCTCGGAACATTTCAACACATCCTCGAGGGATACAAGGTCGCCGATGTCATGGCCCAACACGGGGTCGGCGGCTCGTCCTTCTCCGACTGGTGGGCCTACAAGATGGAAGTAATCGATGCCATCCCCTACAACGGGGCGTTGATGCACAACGCCGGCGTCGTCGTGAGCTTTAACTCCGACTCGGGCGAACTGGCCCGGCGCATGAACACCGAAGCCGCCAAGGCGGTGAAGTATGGCGGTCTCTCGGAGGAGGACGCGCTGAACTTTGTCACGCTCAACCCCGCCAGGCAGCTTGGCATCGATCATCGTGTCGGATCGATCGAGGCGGGCAAGGACGCCGATCTGGCGATCTGGAATGCCCCGCCGCTATCGACCTATGCGGCCTGTGAACAGACCTGGATCGACGGACGCAAATACTTCGACCGCCAGGACGACATGGCGCGCCGCGCCCGGCTCGACGAAATGAAGACCGCGCTGGTGCAAAAAGTGCTCGACTCCGGCGACGAACCCGGCGAGGCAGGAGGACGCGGCGGTCGCCAGTGGCCGCGCTGCGACATCTACTGCGGACACGGACTCGATCACGCCATCGACGAGGGCGCGCACGAATGGGAACTGGATGCCATCACCGGGGAGGGCCGTTAACATGAACACCACTGAGCATATCTTGGCCACCGTCCTCGCGGTCGGCATCGGTTCCGCCGCACTCGCTTCGACTCAGATTCCCGCACCGGCGCAGGACCGTCCGATCGCGCTGATCGGCGGCACCGTGCACACCGTCGACGGCGACGACATCAGCGGCGGGACAGTCATCTTCGACAACGGCAGGATCACGGCGGTCGGCACGAATGTTTCCGTGCCCGCCAACGCCGAACGCATCGACGTCGCCGGCAAGCATGTCTATCCCGGACTCATCGACGCGGATACCTACATCGGTCTGACTGAGATCGGCTCTGTCCGGGCGACCGAGGACCGCAGCGAAACCGGGTCGATCAATCCCAATGCCCGCGCCGAAGTCGCGGTCAACCCGGAGAGTGAATTGATTCCGGTGGCGAGGTCCAACGGCGTGACATCGGTCCTGACGCTTCCCAGCGGCGGCGTCATCTCCGGCATGGGGGCGGTCCTCAATCTGGACGGCTGGACCTGGGAAGACATGACCCTGCGCGCCCCGGTCGCGATGCGCGTGAATTGGCCGCGCATGACGACGATCACCGCGTGGTGGATGCGCGAATCCGAGGAAGACCAGCTCAAGCAGCGCGACAAAAACCTCAAGGAGATTCAGCAGGCCTTCGATGACGCGCGGGCCTACATGATTGCGCGCCGCGCGAACGGTTCCGCCCACGAGCACGACGCCCGTTGGGAGGCGATGATTCCGGTGCTTGAAGGCAAACTGCCGGTCATCGTCGATGCCGATCAACTCGAGCAAATCCAGGCGGCAGTGGCCTTCGCCGAACGTGAAAACATCAAGCTGATTGTGCTGGGCGGATACGACGCCCCCCACTGCACCGAGCTGCTCAAGCGCCGCGACATCCCCGTGATCATCCAGGGCATCAATCGGCTGCCGCAACGCAACGATGATCCCTTCGATGACCCGTTCACCGTCCCCGACCGCCTGCGCAAAGCCGGTGTCCGCTACTGCATCACCGAGGGCGGCGCATCCAGCGTTCGCAATCTCCCGTATCAGGCCGCCAAGGCGGCCTCATACGGACTGCCCAAAGACGAAGCGCTCAAAGCGATCACACTGTATCCCGCACAGATTATCGGCGTGGCCGACCGCATCGGGTCATTGACGGTCGGCAAAGACGCCAATATCATCGTCTCCGACGGCGACATCATGGAAACGCCCACGAACGTCGAAATGGAATTCATCAGTGGACGCAAAACCGATCTGTCCGACAAGCAGAAGATTCTCTGGGAGAAATACAAAGAGAAGTACCGGCGTCAGGGCATTACGAACTGAGTATCGTCCCGTGCGGGTCAGCCCAAGGGCTGACCCGCACACGCATCCCTCACTTCGAGTGCCGGTCAGCCCTTGGGCTGACCGCTCCCCCCGGCGCGGGGGGGACATTCGTGTGCCGGTCAGCCCTTGGGCTGACCTCGTCCTCGCCGGTCGCCGGGAACAGGACGTCATGCCACGCTCGTGTGGCGGTCTGCCCTCGCGCTGTCCTTCACACGCCGCCCGCACTTCCCGTGCGGGTCAGCCCTTGGGCTGACCGCTCCCCCCGGCGCGGGGGGGACATAACGCAGTGCCCCGCGCGAGGAGCAGCGGACGACAATCAGTCAGCGTCACGAATGCATCCGCTGAGCCATACTCATAAAACCGTGCCGAGGAGAACTCGAAATCAGCCGGCGAGATCACCAATCCCGCCTTCACAGGGTTGCGGTGAACGTACTCAAGCTTGACCGCGAACGTGTCGGAGTCGTACAGCGCCAGATCATCGAATCGGGACATCCACAACTTGTGCTGCTTTCGTTGCGGTTCTCCGTACCGGCGCGCGGCGGCAGCAAACGGTATCCGTTCGGTCTCGCTTAACTGTGCCAGAATTGCCTGAGCCGTCAAGCTTTTCCAAGATGCCATGAACCGTGAAGTCTCGCCCTTCACGGGTGCCTTGACGATGGCGTGCAGATGGCTGGGCATCAGCGCATATGCATGGATCGTCATTCCATGATGAGCGCGTCTTTGTTCCATGAGTCTGAGTGCGACCCGGGCATATTCTGAGTCGGTGAACAGCCGGGCGAATCCTGTGAGCGTCGTGGTGATGAACAGCGGGTACGTGCTATCGTCAATCCCTGATCGTCCACGTTTCATATCGCGATCACTCTGCGCTGGACGGTCAGCCCAAGGGCTGACCGGCACACGAACAATTCGGCCCCATGTCACACCCGAAGAGTGCAATGAACAACGTTCCCGTGCGGGTCAGCCCAACGGATGACCCGCACAAAGAACCGCGGCAAAGCGCATGGCATGACTCCTTCTGCCCCCGCAGGTTGATTCTGTAGGCCTAGTGATGCAGAGGTTAGCGCCATGAGCAGCGAGCAGCAATCACTTTTGATAGTGCATAAGCTGATTCCTGTGCGGGTCAGCCCTTGGGCTGACCGCTCCCCCTCAATTCACGCGCACGGATCGCAGTAGACGACAGCCGCGTCGCCGTTGCGAAACGCGACATCGACGAATGCCACCACGTCGAAGACATTGGTGACGCCGTCGCAGGTGACATCGGTCGTCGTGCGCGGACACAGGACATTGGGGTCGGGAATGTCGTCGCCGTTGCGGAAGGCGATATCGACCGCCGCGACCACGTCGAAGACATTCACGACGCCGTTGCAGACCGGATCGCCGAAGCAGTCGCATGCGCACAGCCCTTCGCACTCGTCGGGAATCTGATTGGCATTGACGTCGGTGGAAAATCCGAAGGCGATGTCGCAGCGGTCGGAACGGTTGTTGGTGTTGCAATCATCGAGCGTGTCGGAGACGATCTTGTAAATCTCGCCGTCGTCGTAATCGACGATGTACAACTCGCCGAACGCGTCCTCCCCGAACGAGGAGACCTGATCGATGGCGTCGGCCCCCGGCGGATCGAGATCCGCCGTGCGTTCGGTGGAGTCGCTCTTGACCGCCCCGTCGTAGCGGAAGCTCCAGATGTTGCCGAACCCGTAATCGGCGAAAATATAGGCGCCGTCAAGCCAGGGAATCGCGCAGCCGCGGTACACATACCCGCCGGTGACCGAGTAACCCAGCGAGCGATCATACTCGCTGATCGGCAGGACGCGCCCCGGGATCGGGCAGGGCCCGCCGCACCCGGAGAGCGATGGCAGGCAGTGCGAGCCCTCCATGCAGCGCCAGCCGTAGTTTTCGCCGCCGGTGCTGGCGGCGGGCTGATAATCGATTTCCTCCGTCGTATCCTGACCGACGTCGCCGATGTACAGGTCGCCGGTCGCGCGGTCGAAGCTCCAGCGCCAGGGGTTGCGCAGTCCGAATGCCCAAATCTGCGGCAGCGTATCGAGTGCACCGACGAAGGGATTGTCGGCGGGCACGAAGGGCGCGGCGATGTCGATATCGAAGCGCAGCATCTTGCCCAGCAGCGACGATGGGTCCTGCGCGTTCTCATTCGGATCGTACCCCGAGCCGCCGTCGCCCATGCCGACATACAACATTCCATCGGGACCGAACTGCAGGCAGCCGCCGTTGTGATTGGGAAAGTCCTGCGCGATCTCGATGATTTTCAGGATGCTGTCGGCGTGGGTGCAGGCGGTGTCGGGATCGGTCTCCGACGCCTTGTATCGCTCGATCCATGTCGCGCCGGTCGTGACGCGGGTGTAGTTGACGAAGAAATACCCGTTGGTCTCATAATCGGGGTGAAACGCCAGCCCCAACAGCCCGCGCTCGCCGCAACAGGATATCTTGCTGGTGATATTCAGGAACGGTTTGGCGAGCGGGACACCATTCTTGATGATCTTGATCGTCCCGTTCTGTTCGATGTAAAACAGGCGTTCGAAATCGCCCGGGGGAGAGGTGATGTAGATCGGGCGGATCAGCCCGTCGATGACCTGAACCGTATTCAGCCCGGCCATGGCATCCGTCGCGCCGATGGTGAGCATGAATGCCGCAACCGATACCACAACAGTTCTGATTGGCAATGATCGCATGCGACCCTCCAAACCGGCAGGTAGTTTACTTCGTGGTCGGGGCTGACCGAGCCCCGCATATCCCTAATGTCGGCTTATCCGAGACCGAGTCAAGGATTCATACGGCGCGCGTCGGTGTCACGCAACCACGGCGCCCCGGCGCATCAATAATTCGGTGCCCGCCTGCACGATGCGTGCAACGGTGATGTTGAATTTTTCATAAAGAACCTCGGCGGGGGCGCTCGCTCCGAATCTCGTCATGCCGATGACGATTCCCTCGGAGCCGACATAGCGTTCCCATCCCATGGTGATCCCGGCTTCGACTGCGATACGCAGTCTCACCGAAGATGGGAAAACCTCATCTTGATACCTCGACGATTGCTTCTCAAAGAGCTCCCACGACGGCATCGATACCACACGCACGCAGGTTGCATCCCCGGCCAGTGCCATTCCGGCTTGAAGCGCCAATGCCACCTCGGAGCCGGTTCCGATAATGATGATCTCCGGTGTCCGGCCCGACGACTGCCAGAGCGTGTAGGCGCCCCGATGCAGTTCCGACGCCGGGGCACACTGCCGGCGGTCGAGGACCGGCACATTCTGCCGTGTCAGCACCAGCACGGTCGGCCCGCTCTCATTCGTAATCGCTGCGCGCCATGCTTCGGCCGTCTCACGCGCATCCGCCGGACGGATCACTGTCAGATTAGGGATCAGCCGCAGACTCATCAGGTGCTCGATGGGCTGATGGGTCGGCCCGTCTTCGCCCAGGCCGATGCTGTCGTGCGAAAATATGTAGATCGCGCGCACTCCCATGAGCGCGCCCAGGCGCATCGCCGGACGCATGTAGTCGGAAAATGTCAGAAACGTTGCCGAGTACGGAATCACGCCCCCGTGTCGCGCCATGCCATTGACGATGGCGCCCATCGCATGCTCGCGCACTCCGAAATAGATGTTCCGGCCGCGTTGCGCATCCCAAATGAAGTCGCCATAATCCTTCAGCAGCGTCTTGTTGCTCTCCGCCAGGTCGGCGGAGCCGCCGATCAGTTGCGGCAGACGCTCGGCCAGATGATTCATCACCGTCCCGGAAGCGGAACGCGTCGCCATCGCTTTGCCGATTCCCTCAAACAAAGTGTCGAGTCCGTCGTCCCATCCGTCCGGCAGTCGGCCCTCGACCGTCGACTGAAACCGGGTGGCCAGTTCCGCATGGGCCCTCGTGTACGCGTCGAATCTTTCCCGCCACCGCGCGTGAGACTCCCGCCCGCGTTCGACCGCCCTGCGCATGTGCGCCAGGACCTCGCCGGGGATGTGAAACAACGGCGCCTGCGGCCAGCCGAGTGCGTCCTTCGCGGCACGGGCATTGTCGGTTCCCAGCGGCGCCCCGTGCACGGCCGCTGTGCCTTGCTTGGGACTGCCGTATCCGATGACCGAGTTGATCACGATCAGCGAAGGGTGATTCGTATCCGCCTGCGCCCGACGGATCGCCGCCGCGATTCCCTCGACATCGTTTCCATCGACCGGTCCGATGACCTGCCAGCCGTAGGCGCGGAATCGCGCGGCCGCATCCTCGCGAAACGATTTTTCGGTTGAGCCATCAATCTGGATGCCGTTTGAATCATACAGATAGATCAGACGCCCCAATCCCCATGTCCCCGCGAGACCGGCGGCCTCCGAGGAGATTCCTTCCTGCAAGTCGCCGTCGGATACGAGCGCATAGATGAAGTGGTCCACGATGGAGTGGTCCCGACGATTGAATTGCTGCGCGAGATAATGCTGCGCCATCGCCATGCCGACGCCGTTGGCGAAGCCTTGCCCCAATGGTCCGGTCGTCACCTCGACCCCGGGGGTCAGGCCGCACTCCGGGTGGCCCGGTGTCTTGCTCTCCCATTGGCGGAAATGTTCCAGTTCGGAGAGCGGCAGGTCATATCCCGTCAGGTGCAGCAACGAATACAACAGCATCGACGCGTGTCCGGCCGAGAGGACGAAGCGATCGCGGTCGCACCACGCGGGATCGCACGGATCGTGCTTGAGAAACCGATCCCAAAGGACGAACGCGGTCGGAGCCATCCCCAGCGGCGCGCCCGGGTGTCCGGATTGGGCGCGCTCGACCGCATCGACCGCGAGAAAGCGGATGGTGTTGATGCACTGTTGCTCGAGGGCGCGATCAGTCATTGCCGAAGGTCCCCAGTCTTAGTCGCGTGGTCCCAAAGTCATGCGCCGGCTCTCTTTGGGCGATGATTTGCAGCGTTGACAATTGCGTCATGCGGGGTATACTGAACTGCGTTGTGGCGCATCACACGCGATCCCTCGCGTTGTTGCCCAGTCTACGTCGCAGTTGTTTCTGAATCCAGACGAAAGGATCGCCGTCGTCATGTCCCGGTACACAGGCGCATTCGTCGTTGTCCTGCTCCTGACCATTCTGGTCTCCGCTGGGTCGGTCGCCGACACCGCCCGAGTCCGTCCGCTGCGGCTGACCGCCGGGACACGGCTCCCGGATCCCGCCGAGACCGAGCAGCACCTCGAACGGATTCAGGCCGCTGGAACAGATCGCGATGGCGCGATCATCCAGTTCGAACAGATACCCACGGCAACCGATCGTCTGTCGTTGGCAGCGCGCGGGATAACGCTTCACCGGTACATACCGGAAAACGCCTACATCGCGACGCTGCCGGCTGATTTCCGCGCCGATGAAACCGGAAATTACGGAATCACATGGATCGGGGCGCTCCAGCCCCAGGAAAAGTTCCCCGAGGGGCTCCAAGTCGCAGGAACCCCGGAATGGTGTCTGGATGAGTCCGGCCGCCCGCAATTTTCGATTTCTGTTTTTCCGCACATCGAACCGGAGGCGGCCGCCGTCTGGCTGGCCGCCGAGTATGGCGCGGTGACGTTGGGAGTCTCTCGTCTCGCCAACGCCGTCGCTGTCGCATTGCCGGCGGACAACTGGTTCGACATTGCCCATGACTCACGCGTGCTGACGGTCGAACCCTTCTGGCCGCGACGGGAGACAAACAACTCATGCCGTACCAACAGCCGCGCCGAAGAGGCGCAGACCGCGCCGTACAACCTCGACGGCTCCGGGATCATGGTCGGCGAATGGGACGGCGGCCGCGCCGACATTAACCACAGCGATTTCGGCGGACGGGTCGTCTCCGGTGACGCCGCTTCCTTTATGACGCATGCCACTCATGTCGCCGGTACGATCCTGGGCTCCGGCTCCGAGTCGGGCGGCACCTATCGCGGGATGGCGCCGGCCGCGGGGCTGGTCACTTATCTGTGGTGGAACTTCGCCTTCGAAATGGAGAATGAAACCCAAAGCGCGATCAACACGCACGACATCTGGGCGTCGAACAACTCCTGGGGGGTCGGTTACTCGCCGCCCACCGTATCCAACTGCAACGCCTATCTGGGGAACTACTTCTCCGAATGCGGCGCGATCGATGACGTCGTGCGCGGTGACTTGGGCAAGCCGGTCATCAATGTGTGGTCGGCCGGCAACGAGCGGCTGAACAGCCCCGATTACTGCGGCTCGGTGGGTTTTACGTGGGGCACGATCATCCCCTATGGAACCTCCAAGAATGCGCTCACCATCGGCGCGATCAATTCGAACAACTCGACCATGACTAGTTTCTCCAGTTGGGGGCCGACCGATGACGGGCGTCTCAAGCCGGAAATCGTTGCGCCCGGCTGCCAGACCGGCGCCGACTTCGGCGTGACATCCACCAAGCTGACATCCGGCTACACGGTCTATTGCGGCACCTCGATGGCCGCGCCGACCACCACCGGATGCGTCGCCCTGTGGCTTGAACGATTCAACGATCTGCATCCCGGCGAGGTGCCGCTGGCATCGACCGTGCGCGCGATGTTCTGCGAAACGGCCTTCGATCTGGGCTCCACCGGCCCGGAGTACGATTTCGGCTACGGTCGTCTCGACATCGTCGCGGCGGTCGATCGGTTGGACGACGGAGCGTTCTTGGAGGCGAGTGTCGATCACGGCGAGACGCCGCAATGGACTTTTGTCAGCGATGGTTCGGTCACGCCGATGTCCATCACGCTCGCCTGGGATGATCCCGGCGCGTTTGCGGGCGCCAATCCGACTCTGATCAATGATCTCGATTTGCGGCTGATTTCGCCCGGCGGCGCGACCACATATCTGCCGTGGGTTCTCAATCCGGCCAATCCCTCTGCCGACGCCACGACCGGCCTGGATCGGCGCAACAACATCGAGCAGGTGCGCATCACCGGACCGCTCCCGGCCGGCATCTGGACAATTGAAGTCGAGGGTTTCAATGTCCCGCAGGGACCGCAGGACTTTTCGCTCGTCTATTCGGCGGCCATCGATCTTTCATCGGGGCCGCAAGACTATGCCGTGACCGTCGCAGCCGACAACGACACAACGAGCATACCCGCCGATCTTCCGTTCGGCATCCTCGTCGCCAATAACGGCGCACAAAACGACACCTACGATGTGACCTTGAGCAGCTCTCACGGCTGGACGATCACGCCCAACCCGGTCACAATTTCCATCCTCAGCTTGGATGACTCGCTTTTGAGCTTCACGGTCGCGATTCCGGTAAGCGGGCCGTTTAACGTAAATGACACGATCACCGGCACCGCCGTCTCGCAGGCCGATCCCGCCGTCAATTCATCCGATCAAAAGATCGTCGCGGTCATCTCCGGGCGCGCGGTGGAAGCCGTTGCGTCCAACGACACGCTCGGTATAGCGGGCAAGACCATTGAGTCGGCGGCGACGGTCACCAACACGGGGTTCTTCGCCGACGACATCGACTGGTCGCTGACCGACCAGCAGGGCTGGAGCGTCAGTCCGCCGGGCGGCACATCATCGCTGGCCCCCGGCGAAGACGACACGCTGGGGCTGGAGTTTACCATCGATCCGGGCGCATCAGCCGGTTCGACCAATTGGGTCAAAGTCAATGCGGTCTCCCAGGCCGACCCCGGCGCGGCAGCCGCCGATTCGCTGCGCGTGACCGTGCTCGATAATCCCCCGGTGCCGCTGCTCGTGGCTCCCGCCGATGGCGCACCGTTCAATAATGCGACTCCCACGCTCGAATGGGGGAAGGGCGCATACGTGCCATATCCGCCTCCATACGATGTCTTTGCGTTTGCAGTCGAGATAGGCGACGATCCGGCGTTCACGGCGAATCTCGTTCATCTCGACGCGTCAGACGACAGCAGCGTGGCCTCGCCCGCGTTGGCCGACGGTGTCCACTATTGGCGTGTTCTTTCATACAACGTGTTCGGCGATTCGAGTGCCTACTCGGAGATACGCACTTTCGAAGTCGACACGCAGGCGCCCGATGTGCCGTCGTTGCTGTCACCCGCCGACTTCGCCTACGAAGCGGACATCACGCCCACGTTTGCGTGGAGCGCAGTCACCGCGAAGAGTCTGTCATCGCCGGTCGTGTATCGGTGGGAGATCAGCGCCGATTCGACATTTGCCTCGGATGTCGACTCGCTTTGGACCTCGGTCACGACGTATACGCTGCCCGACAGCACGCCGCTGGAACAGTGCAGCACGGTCGTCTACTGGCGCGTGACCGCGCGCGACGATGCCGGAAACTGGTCGGCGCCGTCGCCGGCGCACTCGTATGCCGTATACATCCCCGGCGATATGAACTTCGATTGCGTCGGCGACGTGTTCGATGTCGTCCTGCTCATCGGCGTCGTCTTCCGCGCCGAACCGCTCCCCAATCCGCCAGGACGCGCCGAATGCAACTGCTCGCCGCCGCCGCCCGATGTCTTCGATGCCGTGGCCCTCGTCGATTACGTGTTCCGCGCCGGCCCGCCGCCCTGCACGCCGTTATAGAACTACGAGAATGCGACGGTCAGCAAGTTCGTACCGCCAACGTTGGGCGTGGCGTTCAGATTCGTGTAAACTCTATTACTCGGTTGCGACTGAACGACTGCGGCGCGGATAGTCACGGGTGCTGCGACACCCCGGCGATATGCCGGTGCGACTACTTGATAATCACGATCTTGCCGACCTGCGCGCCGAGGTGTGAGTCGACGCGGTAGATGTAGATGCCCGACTCGACCGCCTGCTGGTTGCGGGAAATCAGGTCCCACGAAATCTCCGAAGAGTAACTCGACAGGAACGGGTCGGGATGATTCAGTTCGCGCACGAGGTCGCCGTCGAGCGTGTAAATGCGCACAGTCGCCGAATCGGGCATGTTGATGAAGTGAATTCGGCGCAGCCGCTCATCGAAGCTGCCTTGCGCGAACCGACCCTCGAACCCTTCATCGAAATACGTGCTCAACTGGCCGCTGGCGCCGATGATCGCGCTTTTGTACGGGTTCGGATAGACGCTGACGCGGACTGAATCTTTGCGGGCGCCTCCGACTTGCCAATAATCCTCGACCACGTCGGACGAGTAGATGGGAATGCCGTAGACACGGTTGGTGCCGGGGATCGTCTCCAGCGGATCCAGATCGTTGAACGGATCACCGTAATCGAACGCGGTGACCGAAACGAAATACGTCTTGGACGCCAGCAGATTGTCCAGGACGAGCTTGTAGACCCCGTACGTGAGCGTATCGAGCCCGACGATCGTGTCGCGTGTGCCGACGCGCTGGATCAGGTTGGGTTTTTCGACTCCGTTGGAGATGATCGTATTGCCTTGGTTGAAGTCCTGCCGCTCGAAGTATCCCTTCCGCTCGACCACCTGCCCCTGATCGTTGAAATCGGAGTACGTGTACGCCGAATCGGGTGTCCCGTGATAGATGGGATCGAACACGGGATCATCGAAGATGTCCCGCCAGGTCTCGACCGTGAACGGATGCGATGTGACCTCCCAGCGGTTCAATAAGGGGTCGAGCGTGAAGCGGCGAAAATCCTCGATGTCCCAACTGGCGACCATGGCATAATCGCCGGAGCTGGGGAAGTCATCGGGAGAATTGCGTTCGGCGACGTAGACGCGGTACCCTTCAAAATCGATGAGACGGATCAACGGGTCGAGGACCGTTTCGGAATTCGCGCCGTTCCAATTGATCTCCAGTTCGTTGGGCCGCGAGATTAACGAGAGGTTATTGCTCGCGGGACCGGTGGGCGGTTTCGGGCCGGTGAAGTCGGGACACCCGTCGCCTGTGTAAAAGATGGTGTCGGGGCCGATGATCGGGTAGTGCCGGCCCGCATCTTCGTCACCATCGCTGTCCACGCCGTAATTGTCGAAGACGAACCCCGCCCACCACGCGTTCTTGGCCAGGTCGGAGAAATCCAGATTGTTGACGAACTGCGTCGGATCGACACAGTCGAACGCATTGTCGGGATAGCGATGGATATCGTCGGAGCCCAGGAACGCAAAGGTGATGGCAAACTTCTCGCCGGGCCGCAACTCGTTGACCGGTCCGGCCGAAAGGAGCGCGCGCGTATCCAGCCCGTCGGCCAGATTGCAGGCGACCGCCTCCGTCAAGGGCGGCTTCCATCCCTGTGAACTGAAGTTGACCGCCGAGTACAACTGTCCGTAGTCCTGCTCGCCATTGGACATGAACCAGTACTTCTGCAAATCACGCGAGGGAGTGCCCTGCCCGCCATGGGTAAGCCGGCGCAGATCGGTCGCGAGACGGGGACCCCAGTCGAGAATGGCCGATGCATTCGATGTCCACCAATTGAAACTGACACCGGCACCCTCCGGCAGACGCAGAAAGCGCCAGCCAAACGCCCCCCGTGCCGACGCCCGCGGAAATTGTCCGCCGTCGGGGTCGCCGTCGTTGTCGCCCACCCACGCCACCAGCAGCGTATCGGTATAAGTCGGATCGATCGGATTGGGCCAATAGGGCAAAAATCCGGAGATGTCGTCGTTGAAACGATCCTGCGTGTTCCCGGTCGCGAACTGGTAGTACACGTCGCAATCGTTAAAGACTCCGGTGTAGATTTCTTTGATTATGTTGGTGCCGATGTTCTCGATTTCCAGATCGTAGATCACGAAGTCACGGGCGAAATTGTCCGATGACTGATGCGTGGCTTGCCGCACCATCAGGCCCATGGGAGTGTGCTGCGTGAAATTCGTGCTGGTGAAAACCGTATCGACGTATTCGGTGTAATAAACCTGCTCCAGCGACTTGGCTGACCCGCCGCCGGCGCAACCGGCGGAGACATACCCGTCGGGCAGCCCCTCCCGGATCGGCTCGAATCCGTTAAACTCATCGCCGATGCCATCCCAGCCGTCGTAGGCGACCGACACCAGCGTGTCGGTCCCGACAATGCCGCCGACCCACAAGCCGCCATTGTAGAGATAGTCGATGCGGGTGCCGCCGGGGTACTCCAGCGAGGGGCACCAGTTGATGCGAAGTAACGTCTCGTCGATCGGGCAGGCATCGTCGCCGTGCGAGGTACCCCAGGAACCGTCATTGCCAAATGAGGTCCACAGCTCGCCGATATAGTGCAGCCGTCGGTCGAATACCGGCGCGGCCTGATGAACCCAGGCCCCCGATCCCTTCGGCGGTTCCAGCGGAGGCGGGTTGTCTCTGGCCAGCGATGTCATCGACAACGACACGCACGCCAACAGCAACAGGCCCACGACCCGGACCGACCCATGACCGGGGACACCAGTTAGAGTGTCACTCTGGCGCAATCTATCATCTCCTTGCCACATATAGAATTACATCGCCACGCGCCCGCCAGGCGACATCGCCGGGCCGAACGTGCCAGTCGGCGCTCTCTCCGGCCGCTGTCAAGATCAGCAACACTGGGGTTCAAGTCAACGTCCTCGGATCAAACCTCATCGCTACTACCGGCCAACCCCGATGATATTCCAACCAATCAGCGGTACGCGGGCAGAAACCTCGTGTCGGTATCGAAAGGTCGGAGTCACAATGGAACCGGACCGGGAAAGTGCCGGAGGTCGGAATCGAACCGACACGGGATTTAGGTCCCACCGGATTTTGAGTCCGGCGCGTCTACCAATTCCACCACTCCGGCGGCCAAGCTGCCGCCAGAATAGGATTCGTCACCGGGGAAGTCAACACAGCCGACAGGCCGTCAGACATGCGCTGCCGAAGAAGCGGCCGTAGTTTTCGCCCGAATCGCCGGGAGGGAGACTTCAAAGACCGTGCCGGTGGGGCCGGAGTGCAGCAGACAGAGAGAACCGCCATGATGGGTGATGATTTTTTTGGCCAGCGCCAGCCCCAGCCCCGTGCCGGTCTCCTTGGTCGTGAAGAAGGGCTGAAACAGGTCGGCGCGCACGTCGTCGGGGATGCCGGGCCCGTTGTCGCGCACGCGCACGACCACACGGCGGTTGGCGCCGTCGTCGGCGAGACGCTCGTCGGCTTCGATATGCACCACACCCTCCGGGCCGGCGGCCTCCGCGGCATTCTGGAGAAGATTGACGAACACCTGTTTGAGCAGCAGGGCATCGCCTTCGATCCGATGATCGGCCCGCGAGTGCACAGTCGGTTCGATGACGCGGGTGCCGTGTTGCAGCAGGACCGGACGGCACACCTCGATCGCGTCGCCCAGCACCTCCATGAGCTCAACCGTGCTGCGGTCTCCTTCAAGCGGTCGCGCGAATTCGAGGAAACGCGTGACCATGTCGCTGGTCTCCATCGTCTCCTGCACGATGGCATCCGCCCAGTCGGTTTCTTTGGCGCGGCCGGACGCCTCGCGCCGGAGCATTTTGCCGTATCCAAGGATCGCGGCGATCGAGTTGCGCAGTTGGTGCGCCAGACCGGCCGCCATGCCGCCCAAATCGGCCAGCCGCTGACGGTCGGCCATCTCGCGCTCCAGCACGCGAATATTGGTCAGGTCGGTCAGCAGGATGCTCACGCCGATGACATCCTGCTGTTCGTTGCGGATCAGCGACGTGTTGACGCCCAGATACAGCGTGCCCTCCGGGACGGGACGGGGAATCTCCAGTTCGCGCCGGGCGTAGGTGATCGATTCGCCCAATGCTTCCCGGCAGAGCGACACCAGCGGTTGCGGCACCGGCACGTCGTCGATGAGACAGCCGATCATCGCGGCGCCGTCGCACTTGAGAATCTCCTCGGCGGCGCGATTGAAACGCAGGATGTCGCCGTCGTGCCCGACGATCATCACGCCGGTCGACAGCGAACGCAGAATGTAATCGTTGAACTGCTCCAGGTCGCGGGCGTGACGCTCCGAGTCGGCCGCGCGCGAACGCAGGTGCTGCGCCTGTTCCAGCAACCGTGCGACCAGCGTGTCGAACGTCTCCATGACATATTCCGGGTCGCTTTCGGTTCCGCCCGGCTGCGGCGGCAGGACACCGGTCGCCACCAATGCATTCGCGCGGCGTCGCATGCTCTGAAACGGCAAAATCACGCTGCGATAAAACATCCAGCAGAATGCCAGGAACGCCAACAGCGTCCCGCCGCGCACCCACAGCTCGATGTCCCGCTGCCGTTGGAGCGCGGCCAATTGCGCCGCCGGAATGACGGCGGTCAGGACGACCGGCGTCGAGGCCCAATTGATGGCCAACGTCCGCAGGCGGACCTCGCCCAATCTCGTCTCCGTGGCATGTTGCGGTGGCGGTGAGGGCAGCAGCGTATCGCCGCCGGTGATGCCGATGGCATGCAGATCGACCCAGACATGGCGCCACCCCGATGGGCCGGCCGCCGGCGTGTAGGCCGCAATGGAAAATCGCCGCAGAGAGTTTTGGCGCGCGATGCGACGCAGTTCATCAACCAGACGCACACTGTCATCGGCATCATGCCACACGCGCCGTGCCTCTTCGCCGGCGCGCCACAGCCGCAGCGTCATCTGCCGTTCCTCCTCGGCGATGAGACGCTGCAGCAGGATCAAAGGCGAGAGGGTGCTGACCGCGAACAGACAGACCAGGAAAAAGAATACTCCTTTGACATAATGCGCGAACGGGCGTGATTTCCGGCGCCGGTTGCTCACCATGCCCGACGCTGCGCCGTCGGCCGCTCGGAGAATGGGACCCACATTGCCATTATCGGCCGCCTGCCGGATACCGTTGACGAGCGCCATCGGGCGTCTCGCCGTTGCATTGGCTGTGTCCGTGGGCGTACTCTCCTGTTCGGATCGCACCTCGGAGAGTGTCACAGATACGGCACGGGTCGTTACGGTACGTGACGGCGACACGATTGAGCTCGACGACGGCCGCGTTGTCCGCTACATCGGCATCAACACCCCCGAACGCGGCAAGCCCGGCGCCGATTCGGCCACGGCACTGAACACGGCATTGGTCATGGGCAAGAAAGTCCGTCTACAGTTCGGCCACGACCGCGTCGACCGCTATGGCCGCACGCTCGCTTTTGTTTTAGCAGACGACGTCTGTGTCAACGAGGCGTTGGTACGGGCCGGGTGGGCGTGGTGCTATTTCTTCGAGGGGAATCTTCTCGACAGCGACCGCCTGGTCCTCGCATTGCAGGAGGCGATGGACGCGCGTCGCGGTTTATGGCGCGAAGCGTCCGGCGCAGCGGACACGCCTTATATCGGATCCTTTCTCGGTCATCGCTTCCATTACCCCGAGTGCGCCAGCGTCGCTGCCATCGAACTCGAGTACGAACTTCAATTCATATCCCGCGACTCCGCGTTCTATTACGGCTATGCGCCGTGCGCGAACTGCGCTCCGTAGCGTGACGCGCCGTGCGTGTCAAAGTTCTCTGTGCCCGCACCAAATACTCTTGACCGGAATCGACGCAGCCGCGTACATAGGTGTGACATCGGGCCTTCGGGGTGAGGCGCAATTCCTCAACCGGCGGTGACAGCCCGCGACCCGTCCCGATCAGATTGCCATAATGGGACGGCTGAGCCGGTGAAATCCCGGCGCCGACGGTACAGTCCGGATGGGAGAAGGCAGACGGCGCATGCGTCCAGAATGGGCGTGTGAATAAGCCGTTGTGGGTCTTTGCGATACGCACGTATTGCTAAACCCGCGCTTTACCCCGGAGTGTGTCCGAAGGTAGAGCGCGGGTTTTCTATTTCCCGCCCCAAGAATTCATGGATCAGAAAGCAATCGACGCACACTGGATGGCCGAGGCCATCGCGCTGGCCGAGAAGGGCGCCGGACGCACCAGCCCCAACCCGATGGTCGGCGCCATTGTGGTCAAAAACGGCCGTGACATCGGGCGTGGCCATCACGAACAGGCCGGCGGCCCGCATGCCGAGGTCATCGCTCTCAAACAGGCGCGTGGACAGACCGAAGGCGCAACGCTCTATGCCACGCTGGAGCCATGCAGCCACTGGGGCAAGACCCCGCCGTGTGTTCAGGCGATCATCGAGGCCAGTATCGCCAATGTTGTCTGCGCGATGGAGGATCCCAATCCGCAGGTGCGCGGCGACGGCATCCGTCGTCTGCGCTCCAGCGGCATCGGCGTGCGTGTCGGCACACTGCGACGGCAGGCGATGCGACAAAACGAAGCGCACATCAAGTTCGCGATGACCGGGCGTCCGCTGGTCACGCTCAAGATCGCGCAAACGCTCGACGGCAAGATCGCCACCACCGGCGGCCGCGGCGAATCGATCAGCGGACCGGAAGCGCGCGAGTTCGTGCATGGGCTGCGCGCGCGTTACGACGCGGTCCTGGTCGGCAAGAATACGGTGCTCGCCGATGATCCGCATCTGACCGTGCGCCGCGTCACCGGACGCGACCCGTTGCGCCTGATACTCGATTCATGGGCCAAGATTCCCCCGAGCGCCGCCGTCTTCGCCGATAATGGCGACCGCAAAACCGTGCGTGTGTCGCTGACGATCGGACGCCGCCCGGTGACCGCGCCGCGTCCCGATTGTTTCGACTGGTATGTCAACCCCGACGACCGGCACCAAATCGATCTGCGCGAATTGCTCGAACGCGCCGCAGGCAACAACATCACCAGTCTGCTCGTCGAAGGCGGGGCGCAGGTCTTCGGATCGTTTATTCGCGAGCAATTGGCGGACAAGATTCATCTGATTGTCGCCACGCGTCTGCTCGGCGACGGGCTCTCGATGCTCGGCCGCTGGCGGGCGTCGTCGATTGCCGATGCGGTGCGGCTGGTCGATGCCGAAGTGAGCTGGCTGGGACGCGACCTGCTGATCAGCGGTTATCCGAACTATGATCCCGAAGATAGTGAACCCGATGTGTCGATTCCGTCCGTCGACGAACGACTCAATGATGCCGAACCGACGGCGGTGAGCGCCGACGAGGGAACCGGCGAGAACGACCGGGAGTTGTAACGGGCTGGGCTATGTTCACCGGACTGGTACAGGACATCGGCAAGGTCGAACGCCTCGTGCGGACTGATGACGGCGTTCGCTGGACGATCTCCGCACCGGCGATTGCGGCAATGGTTCAGCGCGGCGATTCGATCAACGTCGCCGGAGCATGCCAGACGGTGACCGAGGTCGGTCACGGCACGTTCGGCGGCGTTGCCATACCCGAAACGCTGCGACGGACGAATTACGGGGCGTGGCACGTCGGCACCGAGGTCAATCTGGAACCGGCGATGCGCCCGCAGGACCGACTCGGCGGACACTTCGTCAACGGTCACGTCGACGCGACCGGAACGCTGCGGTCCCGCCGAATCGATTCATCGGGCCACGTAATCGATGTGGCCTACCCTGATGAATTCGGTTCATGGATCGTGCCCAAAGGATCGATCGCAGTCGACGGCGTCAGTCTCACCATCGCGTCGGACGCGCCGGGCCTGATCCGCCTCGCGCTGATCCCGGAGACGCTCGCGCGCACGACGCTGGGATCAGCCCGCATCGGCGATGCGCTCAATCTGGAGTTTGATCCGCTGATCAAAGCGGTGATCGGGTATGTTCGCAGGGTGTTTGCGGAACGTGACGGTTGGGGGCAGCCGGGAGCCGAAGGGACATCACCGGCGGCTCTGTTTGGACGCGATGGGCGATTGTAATCACCGATAGGAGAGAGGCACAGATGGCGCCATCCAGTCTCACCAGTGAGTACGGCGGCAACGGCAACGGGCATCACGTCGGCTTGGATTCCGTCGACGATGCTATCGCGGCGATACAGCGCGGCGAGTTCGTGATCGTCGTCGATGACGCGCGCCGCGAGAACGAGGGCGATCTGATCATGGCGGCCGATGCGGCCACGCCCGAAAAGATCAACTTTCTCATCACTCACGGCCGCGGATTGGTGTGCGTGGCGTTGGAAGAGGATCGCCTCAGCGCGCTCAACCTCCATCCGATGGTGGCCGAGAACACGGCACGGTTGCAGACCGCCTTCACGGAATCGGTCGATGCTCTCAGCGGCACCACGACCGGAATATCCGCGTCCGATCGTGCGGCGACGATACGAGCGCTCGTCGATCCGTCCACGCGTCCGGAGGACTTGGCGCGTCCGGGGCACGTCTTTCCGCTCAAGTCGCGCACCGGCGGCGTGCTAGTGCGCGCGGGGCACACAGAAGCCGCCGTCGATCTGGCGCGTCTGGCCGGACGCGTCCCCGCCGGTGTCGTCTGCGAGGTGATGGACGCCGACGGATCCATGGCGCGGCTGCCGCGATTGCGCGCGCTCGCCGACGCGATGGGATTGAGACTGGTCTCCATCGCCGACCTGATCGCGTACCGCCGTCGCACCGAAAAGCTGATTCGACCGTTGTCGGAAGTCGATCTGCCGACGGAACACGGAACCTTTCGCCTGCGTCTGTACGAATCGACATTTGACGGGGCGCATCATGTCGCCATGGTCAGAGGCGACGTCAACGGCCGCCGGGACGTCCTGGTGCGGGTGCATTCCGAATGTCTCACCGGGGACGTGTTCGGGTCGCAGCGCTGCGACTGCGGCACGCAGTTGCACCGCGCGATGCGCATGATCGCCGACGAGGGGACCGGCGTGCTGCTCTATATGCGCCAGGAGGGGCGCGGCATCGGGCTGGCCAACAAAATCTCCGCGTACCACTTGCAGGATCGCGGGCTCGACACGGTCGAGGCGAACCTGCGCCTGGGATTCCCCGCGGATCTGCGCGACTATGGGGTCGGCGCGCAGATTCTCAAGGATCTGGGGCTGTCGTCTCTGCGCCTGATGACCAACAATCCGCGCAAGGTTGTCGGTCTGGAGGGATACGGCCTGACGATCAGCGAACGCGTCCCGATTGAAATGACCCCGGTCGCTCCCAACCGGCGCTACCTGACCACCAAGCGCGACAAGCTCGGGCACCTGCTGCAGCGGCTGGAGACGGCGGAGCCATAGGAGCCGATGCGATGTCCGTCTCCGAGACGATCGAAGGCCGGCTCGATGCCCGCGATCTGCGGTTCGGGATCGTGGTATCGCGGTTCAACAGCGTCGTCACCGACCAGCTCCTGTCGGGCGCGCTCGACACGCTGCGACGCCACGGGGCGGCCGAATCGGCGATTGTGGTCGTCAAGGTCCCCGGTGCGTTCGAATTACCGGGTGTCGTTCGACGCATCAGCCAGATCGCCGGATTCCACGCCGTCATTGCCCTCGGCGCGATCATTCGCGGCGAGACGCCGCACTTCGATTACATCGCCTCGGCGGTGACAAAGGGCATCGCCGACATCGCGCAGCGCAGTGCGATACCGGTCCTCTATGGCGTGCTGACGACCGACACCGTGCAACAAGCGATCGATCGTGCCGGCGGCAAGTCGGGCAATAAGGGAGCCGACGCCGCCGTGGCCGCCATCGAAATGGCCGATGTCCAGCGGCGGCTGACGTCAGTCTCGTAAGTCGCCTCCGCGCACTGTCGCATTCGATTCACCGTCATCGCAGGGATAAGAGCTTTACTGCCCCTAAGGGCCGGAGTACATTCTGCCCGGTCGATTGTGCGACCGCGAGAGAGACGATGAGCCGACGGCGTCAAGCGCGGGAATTGGTGTTGGGGTGTCTCTACGCCCATCACACAACTGCGTCCGATCCGCAGGACATTTTTGCCGATCAATCGCGACGCGTGACCTACGACGCACAGACGCTGGCGTACGCCGATCGTGTGTTCCGCGCGGCGATCGCGCGCGCCGACGAAATCGATCGCCTCGTGCGCGACAGCGCCGCGCATTGGGACTTCGCCCGCATCGGCTCGATTGAAAAGAATATCCTGCGTGCGGCCATCGCCGAGTTGCAGGCCTGCCCGGAGACACCGATGCCCGTCATCATCGACGAGGCCGTGTCGCTCGCGCAGGAATACGGCGGCGCGGATTCCGGCGCGTTCGTGAACGGCGTTCTCGATGCCGTGTACAAGAGAATCAGTCAGGAAGAGGAATCGTCGAGCGTCAAACCCGACAAGACCGACCCAACATGAAATTGCAGTTCGACGAATGGCGCCACCGACTGGCGACGGATCCGCTGCTGCCCCTGCTGGGCGGAATTGTCCTGCTGATCACACTGTTCATCTACGGGCGGACCGTGCAGCCGACGGTGCCGTTCTGGGATTGCGGTGAATTCATTGCCTGCTCACATATCCTCGGCGTGCCACATCCGCCCGGCACGCCGCTTTTTGTTCTGATTGGACGCATCTTCGCCATGCTGCCACTGGCGGCCGACCCCTCGCTGCGCATCAACCTTTTGTCCTCCATCTCGGGGGCGCTGGCGGCCATGCTGGCCTTCTTCATCCTGTCGCGCATCATCACCAAGTGGTTTGCCGACGAATATCCGTCGCGGAATCTCAGCATGGCGCAACGCCTCGCGGTCTACTCCGGATCATTCAGCGGCGCGCTGTTGTTCGCATTCGGTGCGACCAACTGGTCCAACAGCGTCGAGGCCGAAGTCTATTCGCTTTCGATGTTCCTGATACTGGCTCTGCTATGGCTGACGCTGCTGTGGGAAGAGCGCCGCGAGCAGCCCGCCGGCGACCGCTTCCTCATCGCGCTGTCGTTTGTGGCGATGGCATCCATCGGTATTCACATGACCGTCTTTCTGGTGATGCCGCCGATTTTTCTCGCCGTGGTGCTGCTGTCGCAACGGCTGCGACGTGACTGGCGGTTTTGGGCGACGGGCTTTGTGCTCGCGCTGATCATGCTGGGTGTTTCTCAGTTTTTCTGGGGCATGGCCATCTGGATCGCCGTGACCGGCTTGATGGCCGGGTATCGCCGCTGGTCGTATGCGGGATGGATTTGGACAGCCGTGGTCTGGGGGCTCGGTCTGGCGCTGTCCGTCGGGCGGGCGGAGCCGTGGCCGATCTTCCTGGCGGCGTTGATCTGGGGATTGGGAATCATGCCGTGGGTTATTCGTTCGGTCGCCTGGGGGCTGCCGTGCGCGATGCTGGTCGCCGGTTTGCTGGGCTATTCGACACACCTGTACATCCCGATCCGCGCGAACCTGAATCCGACCATCAACGAGAATGATCCGAGATCGTGGACAGCATTCTCCGGGTTTCTGGAGCGCAAGCAATACGGCAGCCAGTCGATGTTCGAGCGTGCGCTCAAACGGCGCGGCGAGTGGGCCAATCAACTCGGACAGCACTCGCGCATGGGATTCTGGGGGTTCTTCGACCGACAGTACGGATACAATGACCGCGCGTTCCTGCCGCTGTTCGTGCTCGGACTGATCGGAACCGGCGTCGCCCTGCGCCGCCGGAAAATCACCGGCCTGTTGCTGCTCGCGCTGCTGTTGATCAGCAGTGTCGGACTTGTCTGGTATATGAACTTCGCCGACGGGACCCGTTACAACCCGGCGACCCAGGACGCCTATCTGGAAGTGCGCGACCGGGATTACTTTTTCCTGCCGGCGTTCATGCTCTTCGGCATGGCCGTCGGTCTGGGCGGCGCGGCCGTCGTGCGCTGGCTCGGCGGCGCGACACGGTCGGTGGTCCTGCCGGCGCTGGGCGCGCTGCTGGTTGCGGTGATGCCGTTGCGCACCATTCAGGCCAACTACTTCGCCTGCGACCGCTCGAACAACTACATCCCCTACGATTACGCGCACAATATCCTTGCCTCGGCCGATTCGTCGGCCGTGCTGTTTACCAACGGCGACAATGACACGTTTCCCGTGTGGTGCCTGCAGACCGTCTACGGCGTCCGGACCGATGTCCGCATCGTCAATCTGAGTCTCGCCAACACCCATTGGTACATCAAACAGTTGAAAGACTTCCATGATGTCCCGATCGATCTGACCGACGAACAAATCGATCGGCTCGTGCACTACCGCGATCCCGACGGCACGCTGCATCGGATTCAGGATCAGATGATCGACGTCATCCTCTCGTCGAACCGCGGCAAATACCCGATCAATTTCTCCGTGACCGTGACGCCCGCCAACCGCAAGTTTCGCAACCAGTCGATCGAGGAGCATCTGAGAATGGTCGGAATGGCGTATCGGCTGGTTCCCGAATCCGGCAGTCAATCAGTCGACGTCGATCTGCTCGCTCACCGACTCCTCAACGTCTACCAATTCCGTGGCATCGATGATCCGTCGGTCTATAAAGACGAGACGTCGGGGCGGATGGTGCAAAACTACATTTCCGGCTTCTTCATGGTGGCGGATAGTCTGCGCCGCGGCGGCGATCTGGAAGGTTCCGTCGAGATGATGCGGCACGCGATCCGTCTCTTCGAGCATCAATGGGAGCCGTATGTTTATTTGTCGCAGCTCTACACCGATTTGCGGGACAGCAGCGGGCTGGATCAACTGCTGACGGCGGCTCTGGGCAGCGTCGATGACGAAGTGCGCGTCCGCCTCAACATCGCCTATGCATTTCGTCGCATGCAAGAGCACACGCGCGCCGAAGCGATCATGACCGATACGTATTCGGAATACCCCGATGATGAGTCGGCATTCCGGGCGTTGGCGCAATTCTATTACGACAATCAACGTTTCGATACGCTCCTGGGAATTATCGAGGGCTGGATGGCGTCCAATCCGGCCGATTCGGCGACGCAGGAGCTCTATGCGCGGGCGCAGGATGTGGCCAACGAGCGCGCGGCCCGGGGCGTCCAGACGCCGCCGCCGGACACATTGCTGCCGTAGCGCCCGGGCGCCGCGCCGAGGCGAATCCGGTCGCCGTGGGATGACTGTTGCGCATTCTCGCGCTCAACTGGCAAGACCGCAAGCACCCGCTCGCCGGCGGCGCCGAAGTCCATCTGCACGAAATCCTGTCCCGGCTGGGACACGCGGGTCACGACATTGTTCTGTTGTGTTCGCGGTTTGCCGGTGCTCCGCCGGAGGAGAGGTATGACCGCATGCGCGTCGTGCGCGTGGGCGGACGCAACACTTTCAATTGGACGGTCCCCGGAGCCGCCCGCCGTCTCCTGAAACAACAGCGATTCGACGTCGTCATCGACGACATCAACAAGATTCCCTTCTTCTCAAAACGGTTTGCCACGGCGCCGGTGCTGGGCATCGTGCACCATCTGTTCGGGACCGCGATTTACCGCGAAGTCAACCCGCTGGCCGCGTCCTATGTTTATTTCATGGAATCGCTGGTGCCGCGCCGTTATCGTGACGTGCCCATGATGGTCGTTTCCGAATCGACGCGCGATGATCTGGTGCGGCGCGGGATGAACGCCGCGATGATCCGCGTCGTTCACAACGGCATCGACCACACGCGCTACCGGCCCGATGCCGCCGTCGCGAAGAGCCCGACGCCGATGTTGTCGTATCTGGGGCGGATCAAGCGTTACAAGTCCATCGACCATCTGTTCAGCGCCGCGTCGCTGCTGCGCGACCGGTTTCCGGGGCTGTCCATCCACATCATCGGCGCCGGCGATGATATGCCGCGCCTGCAGTCTGTGGCGCGGCATACCGCGATGGACAATTGCGTCACGTTCCACGGTTTTCTCGACGCCGAGGAGAAGATTCGCCTGATCCGGCGGTCGTGGGCGGTCGTCTGCCCGTCGTTGAAAGAAGGATGGGGCCTGACCAACATCGAGGCGAACGTGTGCGGAACGCCGGTGGTGTGCGCCGACGTCCCCGGCCTGCGCGACTCCGTCCGCGCCGGAGAAACCGGACTGCTGTATCCCTATGGCGACATCGCGTCGTTGACCGACCGGCTTGGGTTGATCTTAAGCGACGCGGCATTGCGCGATCGCCTCGCCACGGGGGCGTTGGAGTGGGCCGCGCGTTTCAACTGGGACGCGGCCGCCCGCGACACCGAGGAGATCCTGCAAGCGGTCGCGGCCGGCACAACGCAGATCGCTCTCAAACGGGAGACGGTCCGTGCGGCGTAAGGCGATCATCGGGATTCTGATCAGCGCCGTCTTTCTCTATCTGGCGCTGCGCAAGGTGGAATGGAGCGAGTTGGTCACGGTGCTGCGCGGCGCTCAGTGGTGGTGGCTGGCGGCCTACGTTGTCTCCGCCGTAGCGCTCATGCGCCTGCGCGCCTGGCGCTGGATGCTGATCCTGCGCCCGATCGGCACGATCCCCTTTGCCCGAGTCTATGCCTCGACGATGATCGGTTTCATGGCCAACAACGTGCTGCCGGCGCGGCTGGGCGAAATCGCGCGCGCCGTGTCGCTGGGCATCAAAACGGGCGTGTCGCGTTCGGCGGCGCTGGCGACCATCATCGTCGAACGCATCTATGATTCGTTCACGCTGCTGATATTCCTCTGGCTGGTGCTGACCTTCTTCTCGCGCACATCGACGCTGTCGGAGTACGGATACATACGCAAGATCGGCTGGATCTTTCTGGTCATCAATATCGCGCTGGTCGGCATTCTCGTGTTCATTCAATTGCGCAACGAGATCGCTGTCCGTTGGATCAGCAATCTCACGAAGCGACTCTTCAAGCGCGCCGAGGGTGTGGCCGGCGACATCACCGCCAAGTTTGCCCGTGGCTTGACCATCCATCACGATCTGCCCACGACCGCCGGCGTCATCAGTTCGTCGCTGCTGCTGTGGTTTCTGCTGGGTGCGTCCAATTATCTCGTGTTTCTCTCCCTGGGATTCGGCCATCTCCCGTTGGAGGCGTCGTTCGTCGTGCTCGTCGTCGTCTCGCTGATGATCTCGGTGCCGGCATCGCCGGGATTTGTCGGCGTGTTTCACTGGGCGGTCCAAATCTCCCTGAAGCTGTATGGGCTCAATGACACACAGGCGGTGGCCGTGGCGATTCTGATGCACGCGGGGCAATACATCCCGATCACGCTGGTCGGGTTTTATCACCTGCGGCATGAACACCTCAAGCTGAGCGGCTCCGGAGAGGCCACGCCGGACATCGCCGGCAGCGCACACACTGTGTGACATGCCATTGCCACGACGTCCGTTTTGGCCGCCTTCCGTCACTGGGAGTCTTCGACGGATCGAGCCCGCGTTGCTGGTCTTTGCCTTCGCCCTCAGCGTCCGGCTGGTTTATTTCCTGCTAATCGATCAGCCGCCGGTGTTTTTCGACGCACGTCGCTACGTGTCGGTCGGCCTGGCCGGGCCCCTGGTCCTGACCAATCCCCGTCTGTTTATCGACTCGACCGCCGCGCGCGGACTTCAATTCGATCTCCTCTACGATGACCTGATCGACGACGAGGATGTCGCGTGGTACCCATACAAGCCGCCCACGTTTTACGGCGCCTTCGACGACGTGTTCTTCAGCGGCCCGATCTATCCCGCACTCCTGGGCGCTGTATTTCGAATCGCCCCCCGATACGACTTCTGGGTTGTCCGCATCGTGCAGGCCCTCCTCGATGCGGCCACGGCGGCGATCCTGTTTTTGCTCATGGCGAAACTGATGTCGCCGGTCGGCGGCTGGCTGTCGGGGCTCGGCTGGTCGCTTTATGGCCCGGCGATTTTCCGGACCGGAGAATTGGTGACCGAAACTCTGTCCGTCTTCTTCGCCGTCGCGATGGTCGCTGCCATGGTCAAAGCGCACGGTTCCCGACGCGTGAAGTGGCTGTTGCTGGCCGGATTCCTCTATGGACTGCTGGCGATGACCAAGGCGTCGGCGATCGGATTGATTGTCCCGCTGTTGGGCGTGTGGCTCTGGATTCTGCGCCGGGAGTGGCGCTGGGGGATGCTCAGCGCGACGGTAACCGGCGCGGCCGCATTGCTGACCTTGCTGCCGTGGGCCGTCCTTGTCAATGTCCGCTACGAACGGTTCGGCCTGCGCGATCCCGCCTATGGCGTCGGCAACTTCCGCGTCGCCAACACATTGGACGCACAGGGCGCCAATCTCGACTTGTTCCCGGTGGACTTCTGGACGCGGCCGATTCTCCACGACATGATGGAGCGCCCACTGGCCTATGGGCATCTGTACCTGACAAAGTTCCTGCGGGTCTGGAACAGAGCATCCGATGACTACCGCCGTGGTTTCCCGTTCGGCATCGCCGGCGTGCAGTGGTACCATCATGGAGTGGTCATCTTCGCGATGATCGGACTGATTGCCTGGCCGCGACGCGCCGGGCCGCTGGCATGGCTCCCGGTATCGGTGATCGCGTACTTCGTGCTGCTTCATCTCGTCATGCACGCGGTATCGCGCTACAATCTCGTGGCGATGCCGTTCGTCATCGGCGCCGCCGCGATGGGCGTTATGTGGATGCATGAATCCTTCGGCGCACACGCCGCTGGGAAGTGGGCGGCGGCGGCAGCCATCTTCGCCGGCGTCGGCGGGGGGCTCTCGCTGCTGAATCCGGCGCTGTGGCTCTCAGTGGGAATCTTGTCGCCCGCCGCTGCCGTGATGGCGTATTGGATCGGAGGCGTGGCGTTGGTTGCCGGCGGTGTCGGGGCGTGCGTGCGTCTGCTCGATGCGTCCGCTCCCTCCCGGACCGCCGCCGCGATCACGGTCGGGAGTGTCGTCGCGATCCTTTATCTGGTGACAACAGTTCCGCGCGACGGGCATGCCGAATGGTCGGTGGGCCTGGACAATCCCGAGGTGTCGGCGCGCCGGACGATCCTCTGTCCCGACGATATCGACACGGCCGACGTCCTGAAGGGACTCGCGCTGATGGACATCGTGGCGGACGATTATTCCACCTGCGAGGTGCTCGTGAGGATCGGTGATCTCGGACTGATTGTCTCCGTCGACAATCTCGTTGACACGGTGTCATTCTACAGCAAGCGGTCGTATGAGCCGTTTCTGGACGTTTATGGAGATCGTCGCTGCGACGTGCGCAGTTGGTCGCAGATCTTGATTCCGAAGGAAGTCATGGAGACGCTGATTTCGGGCAGGGAGATCGAGCTGTCGGTGAGCGTGACGCCGACTCCGCCGCGTCCCGGGGGCGTACGGCTTTATGGCGCCATGCCGACTGACGACCCCCGCCGCTGGTCGGGGCCGGGTTTTACATATACCGCGGTCGAACGCCTGCATGAGGGCATGGACCCGCGTCTCTGGGACGATCTCGCGCTGAAATCGGCGTCATCGCGCAGCGAGTTGCTCGATCACGATGTCCCGTCCGGCGACGATCTGTCATTCGATGTCGGCCGCCAGGTGGGGCAGTACAACCTGTTGATCGCGCTCTTGATGTCCGATAACACCTGGCATTACTATTAGTGCCCATGACTGCTGCGGCCGCCCATTCTGATCCGGTTCGCGTCGGTGTGATCGGCGCCGGATACTGGGGACCGAATCTCATCCGCAACGTCAGCATCAACCCGCGGGCCGTCCTGACCGCAGTCGCCGACAGCAAGCCGGAGCGGCGCGATTTTGTCGCGGTGCGCTACCCGGGGTGTCGGATCTACGACGACGCGAAAAAGCTGATCGCCGCCGACGACATCGACGCCGTGATCATCGCCACTCCGGTCAACACGCACTTCGCGCTGGCGAAGGCAGCGCTCGAGTCCGGCAAACATGTGCTGCTGGAAAAACCGATGTGCGCCTCGGTCGCCGAATGCGACGACCTGATCGCGCTGGCCACCGGACGCGGTTTGACCCTCATGGTGGATCACACGTTTCTGTACACGGGAGCCGTGCGGCGCATTCTCGAATTGGTCGATGCGGGGGAATTGGGGGAGATTCTCTATTTCGATTCGGTCCGCGTCAATCTGGGGCTGTTCCAGCACGACGTCAACGTGCTCTGGGACCTGGCGCCGCACGACTTGTCGATCATGGACGCCATCGTCAAGAAGCCGGCCGTCTCGGTCGCCGCACAGGGACGCGCCCACTTTGATCGCCAGATTGAAGATATTGCCTATCTGACCGTGACATTCGCAGGCGATGCCATTGCGCACTTCCATGTGAACTGGCTGGCGCCGGTCAAGGTGCGTCACATGCTGATCGGCGGCGCAAAGAAGATGATTTTCTTCGACGACAACGAACCGTCGGAGAAGGTGAAGGTCTACGACAAGGGTGTGCAAATGCCCACCGACGTCGAAGAAGTCCACCGCGCGCTGGTCCAATACCGCATCGGCGACATGCATGCCCCGCACATCGACGGGACCGAGGCGCTCACGCTCGTCACCAATGAATTCATTGGCGCCATCCGCGACAAACGCCCGCCGCGCAGCGATGCCGAGTCGGGCCGCCGCGTCGTTTCGATCCTCGAGGCAGCCGACCGGTCGCTGAAGCAGGGCGGCGCGCCGGTTCCCCTGTAATTTCAACAGCAAACCACGACTTATTCACATCCTCAAGTCAGTTACCAACAACTTCTCTTCACATCGGAAAGTGATTGGACAGCGGCTTCATTGCCGCAGTATGTGATAGTGAAAGAGCAGCTCGATGACACCCGTCGCCGCAAAATCGACCGATACCGATCTCGCCGGACGAATCCCGCCGCAGGCGCTGGAGGTCGAAATTGCGGTGCTCGGCGCGATGATGCGCGACGAACACGCGGTCGGGCAGGTCATCGAACTGTTGGAGCCCGACGATTTCTACAAACCGGCGCACCGCAAAATCTTCGCGGCGATGTGCGCGCTGTTCGACCGCGCCGAGCCGGTCGATCTGGCGACGGTCTCCTCCGAGCTGGACCGCGCCGGAGACCTGGAAACCTGCGGCGGACGCGCCGCGCTCATCGACATCGCCGATTCGGTGTTCAGCGCCGCCAATGCGCCGGCCCACGCACGCATCGTGCAGGACAAGTCGGTACTGCGACGGCTCCTGTCGGTCGCGCGCAACATCTCCGAGGATTGCCAGACCGCGCCCGGCGACGTCGGCGACTTGCTCGATGAGGCCGAGGCGCGCATCTTCGCCATCTCCGAGGCGCGCGAACGGCGCGATGTCATCACGCTGGCCGACGTGCTGCCGCAGACGTTCGAATCGATCGAAGAATACCACCGCCATGGCGGCGGCATCACCGGCTTGTCGACCGGCTTCGATGAAATCGATGCCCTCACGGCGGGACTGCACGATTCCGATCTGGTCATCCTTGCCGGGCGCCCCTCCATGGGCAAGACGGCGCTCGCGCTGAACATCGTCGAGCATGTGGCGGTCGATCGCGGCAAGCCATGCGCCTTCTTCTCGCTGGAAATGTCCAAGGAGCAACTCGCCGAGCGCCTGCTGTGTTCGCGCGCGCGGATCAATGCGCATCATATGCGGACCGGGCGGCTCCGCCCGGCGGAGTTTTCCGCCCTGTCGATCGCCGTGGGGCCCCTGTCGGATGCGCCGATCTACATCGACGATTCCGCGGCCATCGGGATTCTCGAGTTGCGGGCGAAGGCGCGTCGCCTCAAGGCGCAGCACCACATCGGACTGGTCGTGGTCGATTACATGCAGATGATGCACGGGCCGCGATCCGCCGAAAACCGCCAGCAGGAAATCGCGCTCATCTCCCGTTCACTCAAATCGCTCGCCAAGGAATTGAGCCTCCCGGTGCTGGCGCTCTCGCAATTGTCCCGCCAGGTCGAACAGCGCGGCGGGGAACGGCGCCCGCTGCTCTCCGATCTGCGCGAGTCCGGAGCGATCGAACAGGATGCCGACGTCGTCATGTTCGTATACCGGGCCGAACGCTATGACATCACGCAGGACCGCGCGGGCAATCCCCTGGCCAATGTCGCCGAGATCATCGTCGGCAAGCAGCGCAACGGCCCGACCGGATCGGTGCGGCTGACATTCCTGAAAGATTTCGCCCGTTTCGAGAATATGTCGCGCGACCCCGACCATCGGGGCCCGATGGTCACCGGCGAAGTGGGCGACGAAGAGACGCCGTTCTGATCACTGGTTCGACACGTCTTTTCATTCATTGCGCACACCGCCCCACCCGCCGATAATCCTCCTGTGCGGACACTCATCGGCAACGCGGGCCGTTGGTTCATCGGGGCGGTCTCCTACGTCGGCTGGCTGGCGCACTTTGTAGTGCGTATGCTGGCCGCCTTCCCGCATGTGTTTCGCGGCATGCGCCGCACCAGCAACCAGATGCTGGATATCGGCGTCCATTCGTTGCCGCTGATTGCCTTGACATCGCTCTTCACCGGCGCGGTGGCGACCTGGCAGGCGGCGTATCAATTCGAAAACTATGTCCCGCTGCGTTTCCTGGGCGGTGCGGTCGGCAAAGCGATCATGATCGAGCTGGGCCCGGTCCTGACGTCGCTGGTTGTTGCCGGACGCGTCGGCGCCTCCATCGCCGCCGAACTGGGGACCATGCGAGTTACCGAACAGATCGATGCCCTCGAAGTGATGGGGATCGACCCCGTCGGCTACCTCGTCTGGCCGCGTGTTCTCGCGGGCGTGATCATGCTGCCGGTGCTGGTGCTCTATGCGAACACCATCGCCATGCTCGGGGCGCTGGCGGTGGCGGCGTGGTTTGTCGACATCACCACCCAGAACTTCATGAACAGTTTCCGGCTGTTTTTTGTCAGCGGCGATTTGTATGCGGGGCTGACCAAGGCCGCCATCTTCGGGCTGATCATCACCCTGATCGGATGCGTCCAGGGCTTCAACACCCGTGGCGGGGCGGAAGGCGTCGGACGTGCCACGACCAGCGCCGTGGTCATCGCCTCGGTCCTGATCCTCGTCTCCGACTACCTGATCGCAACGCTCCTCTTTCAAATCTGAGCCCTCGTCGATGATTGCCATCCGCGCATTGTCCAAATCATTCGATGGCCGTCGTGTGCTCGACGGCGTCGATCTGGATGTCGAACGCGGCGAAACCATGGTGGTCATCGGACGATCCGGCTGCGGCAAAAGCGTCTTGCTCAAGCACGTGGTCGGACTGCTCACGCCCGACTCCGGCGAGGTCGCCATCAACGGCGTGACCATTGGATCGCTGCTGCGCAATGATCTGTACCGTCTGCGGCTGCGCTTCGGGTTTCTGTTCCAGAGTGGCGCCCTGCTGGATTCGATGACGGTGGCGCAAAACGTTGGCCTGGGGCTCGGTGTCCACGCCGTGATGTTGCCGGCGGAGATCGCCGATCGTGTCGCCGAGCGGCTTGCGTGGGTGGGACTGGAGCAGCACGCCGATAAGTTTCCATCCCAACTCTCCGGCGGCATGCGCAAGCGCGCGTCATTGGCGCGCGCCATCGCGATGGACCCGGAGATCGTCCTCTACGATGAACCCACCACCGGCCTGGATCCGATCACGGCCGAGGGGATCAATGACCTGCTGGTCGCGCTGCGCGAACGGCTTCATGTCACCGCGATCGCCGTGACCCACGACATGCGTTCGGCCTTCAAGATCGGCGACCGCGTGGCGATGCTGCATGGCGGTCGCATCGCGTTCTGCGGCACAGTCGACGAAGCAAAGACCGTCGACAACCCCATCGTTCGGCAATTCGTCAGCGGCGATACATCCGGACCGTTGGAGCCGCTGTAACGCAGACAATCGAGCGGTCTTGCGCCACGGTTCGACTCACCGACATTTCAATGTTATTCCGAATTCCCCTCCTCTCAGTCCCGCCGAGGGCAGGACTGAGAGGAGGGGGTGAGGAATCTCCGTGTTCAGCGCCGTCTCCTTGGAGATTCCTCACCCCCCCCGTCCCGCACATGTGGTGCGGAACGGAGAGATTCGGAATGACATTACCCGCATTTCCATGATCCAACTGAAGGAGGGGAAGGCAGGATTCGGGATTTGTAAGGGATCGCTCTGGTCATCACTTTCTATCGCGATCCTTGTCAGTTCATCTCCGCGCACTTGTTTCCCAACGCCGCACCCCGTTTCCTACTCACATGAAAACCGTGTCCGCCAGGACCTTCTACGCCTGCTCCGGCTGCGGCTCGGTGTTCGCCCGCTGGATGGGCCAGTGCCCCGACTGCGGCGCCTGGGACACACTGCTGGAGGAGCGCGGACCAGGGCCTGACCGAAAGAAACCAGGCCGGAAACTCGCAAATGCCGCATCCGCCGTCACATCGCTGGCCGATCTACGGACCGATCAGGCCGTCGTACTTCCCAGCGGCATCGGTGAGTTCGACAACATTCTCGGCGGCGGCGCAGTCCCCGGATCGACCGTGCTGGTCGGGGGAGAGCCGGGGATCGGCAAATCGACGCTGCTGTTGCAGGCGGCCGGACGCTTCGCGCAGCGCGGCTTCGCGACACTGTATGTTTCCGGCGAAGAATCGGCGACACAGATCAAGCGTCGCGCCGAACGGCTCGGCATCCGCAGCGAACTGTCGATTCTGACCGAAACCAATCTCGCCGCCATCCTCAGCGCCGTCGAACACAGCAAACCGCGCGTGCTGATCGTCGATTCGATCCAGACCGTCTCCGATCCCGATCTGCAGAGCGCGCCCGGCACGGTCTCACAGGTGCGTGATTGCGCCGCCGCGATCTCCGATTGGGCGCGACGGTCCGATGCGGTGGCCCTGCTGGTTGGGCATGTCACCAAGGACGGGTTTCTCGCTGGACCGAAAGTGCTCGAGCACCTGGTCGACACGGTTTTGCAATTCGAAGGCGATCGCCGACACTGGGTGCGCATCCTGCGTTGCACGAAGAACCGTTACGGCGCCACGCACGAAGTCGGCCTCTTCGAGATGACCGAGCACGGCCTGACAGAGTTGACCGATCCGTCAGCGCGATTTCTGTCGGATGCTGGTTCGCATGGACCCGGTTCGGCGGTCGGAGTTGCCTTAGAAGGACGACGTCCGCTGCTGTTGGAGATTCAAGCGCTGGTCGGGCAGACCAACGGCACGCCGCAGCGCGTGGTCGCCGGTCTCGATTCACGTCGCATCGCGATTCTCGGCGCAGTTCTGCAAAATGTCGCGGGTGTGCAACTGGCCGGACGTGATGTCTACGCCAATGTCCTCGGCGGGTATATGACCGATGAACCGGCGGTCGACTTGGCCGCGGCGATGGCCATCGCGTCATCGGCGCTCAAACGCGCGACCCCTGAACGATCTGTGTTCATCGGCGAAGTCGGATTGTCCGGCGACATCCGCAGCGTGCCGCAGTTGGCGCAACGACTGATCGTCGCCGAAAAGGGCGGCTTCACCTCCGCGATCGTCCCCGCCCTCGACCTCAAGCGCTCCGCGTTGTCCGGCGAAATCGAACCGAAGCCGGTGACCACGATCAGTCAGGCGCTGGAGATGCTGTAGCAAGTCATGGATCGCGAATCTATAACACTGATCACTGCCATCATAGGCGCCGTCTGCGGCGTCACCGGGGCTGTCCTTGGAGTTATCAACATCTGGCACCAGATTCGTCGTGGAAAGGTGCGATTGAGGGTGACTCCCACGCATGCAATGGGTGTTGGAGGTCTCGAGGATTCTCCGATAAACTTCTGTATTGAGGTTCTCAACCTGAGCGAATTCCCCGTGGTTGTCGAAGATGTTGGGTTACGCGTTTCGAGAAGGACCATTGCCACATTTAGACTTGAGGAGGGATTGGATTATCCGGGAAAACTTCCACAGCGGCTTGAGCCACATACGTCATACAAAAAGTGCGTCTCTGTCACTTCAGTTACCACCGACTGGCAGAAAGTCCGTACGGCATATGCACGTACGCAATGCGGAGTGTTAGTGACCGGATTCAGCCCAGCGCTGAAGCAACTTATCCGTCAATACTCTCTGAAGAAAAACTGAGACTTGTCGCACGCGTGGTCCATCTGTGCCGGTCAGCCCTTGGGCTGACGGCATCACGAGGCGATGAGTGAGCCATGTCGGGCCTGACGGCCCGCGGTCAGCCCGAGGGCTGACACGCACAAGAACCTGTTCAACCCACCCTTCGGGTGGGGCATCCATCGATATTAAACCGTCTGGGTAGGGGCGCGGTCTCCGCGCCCTATCCGTCGGGCCGGGAAACCCGGCCCCTACGGACGCATACTCGTTACCAACTGTTTTGAATGGTCTGCCCTACACTGTACCATTGCCATTCGTGCGCCTCACCTTCACCCTCCAATCAGCCTCTGATGGCGCCCGCGCCGGGCGAATACGTGTCCGTGATCGCGAATTCGACACGCCCGCGTTCATGCCGGTCGGCACTGCCGGCACAGTCAAAGCGCTCCCTCCCGGTGATCTGGAGGCGCTGGGGGCTCAGATTGTCCTCTCGAACACCTACCATTTGTATCTGCGTCCGGGAGTCGAGATCGTTCGACAGGCGGGCGGGCTGCATCGTTTCAGCGGCTGGAACGGCGCGATTCTCACCGATTCGGGTGGGTATCAGGTTTTCAGTCTGCAGGACCTTCGGAAGCTTGATCCCGACGGCGTCACTTTTCGGTCGCATCTCGATGGCTCCGAACACCGATTCACGCCGGAGTCGGTCTGCGAAATCCAGCAGGGGCTGGGGTCGGACATCGCCATGGTCTTAGACGTCTGCACCCCGTATCCCGCCGGGCGCGACCAGGCCGAGAGAGAGTTGTCGATCACACTGGACTGGGCGCGGCTGTCACACGATTGGAGCCACTCTAATTATCAGAACGGCATGGCGTTATTCGGAATCGTTCAAGGGTCGGTTTATACTGATCTGAGGACGCGGTCGGCTGCGGAGTTGCTTCAGATCGGCTTTGACGGCTATGGCATCGGCGGGCTGTCAGTCGGCGAGCCGAAGCCGTTGTTGTTGGAAATGGCCGAGTTGTCGGCCGGGCTTTTGCCTCCGGATCGACCCCGCTACCTCATGGGGGTCGGGACCCCCGAAGATCTGATCGAATGCATAGGGTTGGGCGTGGACATGTTCGATTGTGTCCTGCCGACCCGCAACGCCCGCAATGGCTCCGCCTTCACGCATGATGGCCCGCTGCCGATCAAAGCGGCCCGATTCAGCGGGGACTCAGGGCCGCTTGACCCCGATTGCGACTGCACCACCTGCCAACGGCACAGCCGCGCCTACATCCGGCATCTGTTCAATGCCGGAGAGATCTCCGCAATGGTGTTGACGACGCGCCATAATTTGCATTTCTACCTGAGTTTGATGCGGCGGGCGCGCGCCGCGATCTGCGAAGGTCGCTGGGGTGTGTTCGCCGGAAGCTTTTTGGAACGCTACCGCAGCGGCGCCACGGAGGCGCCATAGGAGGACGATCCGTGCACGGATTCCTGCTGGCCATGCCTGCCCCTGCCGGAGACGGGTCTGGCGGCAACCCGTTTCTGACCTTCCTGCCGTTTGTCCTGATGATCGTGGTGGTCTGGTTCCTGCTGATCCGTCCCCAGCGCAAGCGGCAAAAGGAACAGCAGGCGATGATCAACTCGCTGGCCAAAGGCGACCGTGTCGTGACCAGTTCGGGGATGTTCGGCACTGTCATCGGCTTCGGCGACAAGGAAAATGTTGTGGTGTTGAAAGTCGGCGAGGACACCAAAATCGAGTTTCTCAAATCCGCCATCGCCGGTAAGGCCGAGTCCAGGTAGCGCGTGTCGGGAAACGGCGCGGAGATGTCCGGAGTGAACACCGGTGAATGTCGTCTTCTTCGGAACCGCTCCCTTCGGTCTGCCCGCGCTGGAGGCCATCGCCGCGCACCCGCGCCATCGTCTGTCGGCCATCGTCACCGGGCCGGACAAGCCGCAGGGCAGAGGGCGCCGGCCGCAACCGACCGCGATCGCGCAGTGGGCGCAAACGCGGCAATCAAGCTTGGTGCTCAAAGCGGAACGACTCAGGTCGGAGAGTTTTCTGGAGGAATTGCGCGACATCGAGGCCGAGGCGTATGTGGTGGTCGCCTACAGAATCCTCCCGGAGACGGTCATTTCCATTCCACGGTTTGCCTTCAACCTGCATGCCTCGCTGCTGCCGGCCTATCGAGGCGCTGCGCCGATTCAGCGCGCCATCATGGCCGGGGAGACGCGCACCGGCGTGACAACGTTTCTTTTGCGCAATACGGTGGATACCGGAGAGGTCCTGTTGCAACGGGCCACGGCGATCGGCGACGAGGAGACCGCGGGCGCACTATCCGCTCGACTGTCCGCCCTCGGAGCCGAACTTGTCATCGACACGCTCGACGGACTCCAAGCCGGATCGCTGACGCCGCGTCCGCAGGACGACACAGCGAGCACGCCGGCGCCCAGGATCACAACCGACGATCAGCGAATCGATTTCCATCAGCCCGCGCGACGCATCGCCGATCGCATACGCGGCCTTTCGCCGCGACCGGCGGCATTGGCGATGTGGCGGCGGCGAACCATCAAGATTCTCAACGCACGCCCCACCACGGGGCCGACAGCTTCTCAACAGCCCGGAGCGGTGATCAGCGCCGATCCCAAAACGGGATTCGAAGTCGCATGCGTCGATGGCGCCGTGCGCATCACGATGATCCAACCCTCCGGCAAACGGGCACAGACCGGCGCGGAGTTTGTCCGCGGATATGGCATCAACCCCGGCGAACGCATCGAACCATACCATCCGCCACAGGGAGCGTCGGTACAGGATGACAACGACAGTGACTGAGACAGAAAAACCCAAACCCCGGCAGACGCGCCCGGGACGCGGCCGCGCACCACGGCCGTTTCGCTCGCGCCAGTGGAGTCCGCCCGCCGACCTGCCGCCGGTCAAAAAAGAAATCATCGTCAATGCCGGCGAGGCGGAGACACGCATCGCCATCCACGAAGACGGCAAGCTCGTCGAGCTGTGGTACGAGCGACCGGAAGAAACCAAACTGGCGGGGAGCGTTTACAAGGGAACGGTCACATCGGTGTTCCCCGGCATGCAGGCCGCCTTTGTGGAGATCGGCGAGGCCCGGACCGCGTTTTTGCATGCCAGCGACATCGGCCGGCTCGACGACGACGAGTACGAAAGCGCCCTTGACGACGAGGCCGCCGAAGGGCGCCGCGAACTGGTCAAACGCGAGCGGTACGGGAAAATCGAAAACGTCGTCAAGAAAGATCAAGTCCTGCTCGTGCAGGTCATCAAGGAACCGTTGGGTGACAAGGGCGCGCGGCTGACGACGAATGTCTCGCTGCCCGGCCGCTTCGTCGTCCTGGTGCCCGATGACACGCACGTCCGCGTATCGAAGCGCATCTCCAATTGGGCCGAACGACGCCGTTTGCGAACCGTGCTCGATCCGTTACGCCCCAAGGGCTGCGGACTGATCGCCCGAACCGAAGCCGAAGGCGGCAGCGAAAAGGAATTCAAGGAAGACATCAAGTCGCTGGTGAAAGCGTGGAACACCGTCCGCAAGCAGGCCGACAAGAGCAAGCCGCCGATCTGCCTGTATCGCGAGCTGGACATTACCGGCTCCCTGATGCGCGACACCTTCACCGAGGAAGTCGAGCGCCTGATCGTCGATGACAAGACGCTCTACAAGGAAATCATCTCGTACATCCGCAAGATCGCGCCGGAGTTGAAAGACCGCATCGAGCTGTACCAGGGCGACGTGCCGATCTTCGATCTCTACAACGTGGAGCCGGAGATCGAGAAGATGATGGAGCGCAAGGTCTGGTTCAAACGCGGCTCGTTCCTCGTGATCGACCAGACCGAGGCGATGGTGACCATCGACGTCAACACCGGGCGCTACGTGGGCAAAAAGTCGCAGGAGGACACGATTCTGCGGGCCAATTTGCAGGCGGCCGACGAAGTGGCGCGCCAGGTGCGTCTGCGCGATATCGGCGGGCTGATCGTCGTCGACTTCATCGACATGATGCATCACGACAACCGGCGCCGCGTCTACGAAGCGTTTCGTCTGGCGTTCGCGCGCGACCGCGCCAAAAACTCGATCGCGCCGATCTCGGAATTCGGCTTGATCGAGATGACCCGCCAGCGCATCCGCCCCTCCATCCTGATGGCGTTGACCGATCCCTGCCCGACCTGCGCGGGGACCGGCCGCGTGTTGTCGCCCGAATCGGTCGCCGCCAAGCTCGAGCGCTGGTTTATGCGCGCCAAAGTCGCGATGGATGTCCGACGCTACCGGCTGGTCGTGCATCCGGACATCGCCGCGCACATGCAGGAGGACCGCGAGGATCGGATCAAACGGTTGCGCAAGATCAGCCGCAGCACGATCAATCTCGAAACCGATCAATTGCTCGCGCCCGATGCCTATCGCATCTACTCGCTCGAAGACGGTCTGGAATTGACCGATGCGTTTCTGCCGCGTCAGGATCATTGATCGGCACGATACCGGAGCGGTCATGAGAAAGCCGGACTCAGCGGAGCCCGGCTTCGGAACCGTCAGCGATCGCGACGTTAATACAAATCCGGGACCTGATAGCGGAAGTCTTTCACGTCGGAATTGTCGCGCAGTTTGGTCAGCCAGCCGTTAAACACGATCTGCTGTCGACCCGACAGGGTCGCATCCATCAGCGAATCGCGCTTCTCGACGTACAATTGCGGATCGGGGAGTTGCCGGTCGATCAACTGCAGGATCGCCGCGCCGCGCCGGAACTTGATGATCGGTGAGAGATCGGCCGGGGACTTCAATGAGAAGGCCACGCCGGAAAACACCGGATCGCTGCCGATGGCGGAAATCGCATCGAGCCGTCCGAACGGGGTCGTGCTGTCGACACGCACGCCGAACTGCGCGGCCGCCTGATGCATGGTCATCCCGTCGACGATCGCCCGGCGCACCGGCTGCAGCGCCGCCATCGCCCGCTCCTGCTGGGCGGTGCCGCGCAGGGTCGCCACGATGCGCGCGCGCACTTCCTCCAATGGCGTGATGCCGGCCGGCTCGCGCACCGACGTGCGCACTACGATGTACGCCGTGGCCGTTTCCATGACATCGGAGACGGCGCCGAGCTCGGATTCGAAGGCATACGCGTTGATGCCCGGCTCGTTTCCAATGCCGACGATTCGATCTTTCGGTCCAAAAAAGCTGCTCTGGCGCACAATGAATCCGTTTTGGACAGCCGCGGAGTCCATTCCGATCCGTCGCGCGTCATCGGCAAACTGCTGCGCGCGCAACCGCTGATCGGATAATGTCCCCGGCGAGACTTCCACCCGCAGCAGGATGTGAGATGCATTGACCTCGGCGTCGTCGCCCTCGCCGCGCCGGCCCTCGGACTTGATCACATGGAATCCGAACTGGCTTAACACCGGCTGGGAGATTTGACCGGAGTCCAGCGCGAAGGCCGCGTCTTCAAACGATTTGACCATGGCGCCGCGCCGGAACCAGCCCAGCGCGCCGTTGGCGGTCTGCTCGTCGCTGTAGGTCGCCGCCAGATCGCCGAAGTGTTCGCCGCTGCCGGCGCGCCGCGCCAATTCTTCGGCTTCGTGCAAGACCAGCGCCGTGTCATCGTCGGACGGCATTTTCGAAAACTCGACATATTGCAAACGGGCGCGCTGGTCGTGGCGGAATTCATCCGGGTGCGCGTCGTAGTACTGCCCGACCTCGGCATCGGTGGGCGCGGCGACCGAATCGCGAAAGTCGCCGCTGGCCGCGTTCACATAGCGCACCGCGACCTTCTCGGTCGCGGCGTTGTACAACTCGCGCACGTCGGTGTCGTCGACCAGCGCCGCCGCCGTGACATACTCGATTACTTTTTGCTGCAGGAGGCGCGGACGCACCAGCGCCTCGACCTGAAGCCACAACTGGGGGTCGGGGTTCTGGTAGGCCTGCATGTACTTGTTGTAGTCGAAACGGCCCTCGGTCTGGAAAATCTCCGCCTGCTGGACCTCGGACGGCGGGAAGCGGCGCAAAAATTCCGCCAGTTCCTTGCCGGTCACCTCGAAGCCGCGGTCCTCGATGACGTTTTGTATCAGGCGCGTCTGGACGATTTGCTGGAACACCTCGTCCTGTATCTGCCGGGACTGTTCATCGGTGATGTCCGCTCCCTGGCTTTGACGCTGTGCCAGCGCATTCTGAAAGACGAACGAAAACTCGTCGGCCTTGATCTCGTAACCATCGACCTTCCCGATGACGCCCCGTTCGCCGGGACGCATGGTAAAATCCATCCCCCAGGCGAAGATGATGGTGCCGACGAAGGCGACGATGATGATCCACAACACCGGCTTTGTCTGCGTTCGCATGCTCTTCATGATCATTGCCGTTCCACTCCCGCGTTGGGACATCGTCCCTGTGACTTCTTCGGCGCCGAAGCGCGCTCGCCGCAGTCGGCCGAAGCCTCCCAGTATACACACGCTCCGCCCCGGCGGCATCACCGATTTTGCACCGGGCCGCGATGACCCTATGGCGTTGACAGCGGCACGCCCGGTCCGTATGGTCGGGCCGTGGGGCGGCAGCGCGCAGGGACAATCGTCTTTTCTCTTTTGATCGGCCTCAGTGGGGACTTTTCACCGGCGGCCGGCGAACCCTATCTGTGGCCCCTGGAAGACTACACGAACGTCAGCGGCGCATTCTGCGATTGGCGGTCGCGCCACTATCACGGCGGCATCGATGTCTCCGTCGATGGGGCAATCGGCATTCCCGTCCGCGCCCCGATGTCCGGCTGGGTGATGCGCGTCTCGACTTCGTACTGGGGCTTCGGGAAGGCGGTGTATCTGCAAATGGAGGATGGGCGCATCGCGGTGTTCGGGCATTTGTCGGAATTCATGCCCTCCGTCGAACGATACGTCGAAGAGGAGCAGTATGCCGCCCGCCGCTACACGCAGAATCTCTTCCCGCAGCCCGGCGAGTTTCCGGTCCGACAAGGAGAGATCATCGGCCGAACCGGACAAACCGGATCGGGGCCGCCGCATCTGCACTTTGAAATTCGCACGGGCGACAACAAGCCGCTCAATCCGCTCGTCTATGGATTTGAAGCGATGGACAAGATCGCGCCCTCCATTGCAGCCGTCACCGTGGTGCCGAAGCCGCCGTTGGATCCGGGCATCGCGCCGGTCCTGGTCGCAGGGGGCACTCACCCCGTCACGCGTGAATTCACAGCGGCGAAACAGTCGCGTACCAACGACCACGAAATCATCGTGACCGGTGCGGTCGGCATCGCCGCGCTGGTCTCCGACCACATCAGTGCGTCACGCTGGGTGACATCGCCGTACCGTGTGCGTCTGTTTGCGAACGGCACGATCGTCACCGAACTCGCCTACGACTCGATCAACTACGACCACACGCGGCAAATCGACCTGGAACGGCGTTTCGACGGCAGGGCCGGATTCCAGCCGCGCCCGGTCAATCTCTTCCGCACCTCCGGTAACACGCTCTGGCATTACACCCGGATCGACAACGACGGGTGGCTGGTTCCGGGGGAGACGCTGAATCCGGGCCGCAACGCGATCCGTGTCGAAGCGATCGATGCCGCTGGGCATGAAACGCGCAGAGACATCACGCTCACCCTGATCGCGGATACCGCGCGCGTTGCGCCGCTGCCGTCGCGGCAACTCACAATCGATGTACTCCCCAACGGCGGTTTCTTGGAATTGAAAGCGATCGGGCTGTCGGCGCCCGTCTGTTACCTCGATCGCAACGCACGATTCGCGCTGGCCGGCATCGCACAGCGCGACGGCGTCATCTTCTCATTGTCCGCTGTTGCCGCCGCGGAGACGCTGTGGGTACCCGCCATCGACGACACCACGCAATTGACAGCCCGGCCGCTGGACTGGAGTCCGGTGATTGCCGGTCAGCACTGCGACATCGAAAGTTCCGACGGCCTTGTGCATGTCGTATTCGGCCCGGATGCGTTGTATTCATCGGCGTACATGAAGCTTCAATTCGTCCGGCCGAATGCCGGTCGACGACAAGAAGGTCCGCCTGCCTACGAACTGCTGCCCGAGGATGTCCCCCTGGCCAATGCCGCGACGCTGTCGATGCATCGCTCGCTGGAGCTGGACGCGCCGTGGGGTTCGCTGGCCGTGTATCGTTACCGTGGATCGGCGCGCGGCTGGTCGTTTGAAGGGTGCGATCCGAACACGGCCGCACGGGAGATTCGCGCGCCGATCCAGTTGCCGGGCATCTTTGCGCTCTTAAGCGACACGGTCTCGCCCACGATCGCCCATGTCACTCCCGGACGCGGTTCGCGCAGCCGCGACACCCGCCCGCTGATCGGTTTCGAACTCGACGACGATCGTTCCGGGATCGGGTCGGATCAGGATGTCACGCTGACCATCGACGATCGATGGGTCCCGGTCGAATACGATCCCGACACCCACGAGGCAAAGGCGCGACCCCGGTGGGAGCTCTCGCGCGGCGAGCACCGGGTCGTCATCACGGCACGCGACCGCATGGGGAACTCCAGCGAGTTTCTGCGTATACTGACGATTGTCCCTTGATCCTGTTGCCCGGCGCTTATGTTTCCGCTCAAAGACGACAACCCCACGCAGCATCCGCCGATTGTTACGGTCGCCTTGATCGTGGCCAACGTGCTGGTGCAGTTGTACCAACTGTCGCTGGGGCCGGAGGGCGCTCAGGCATTCGTATTCAGGTTCGGGCTGATACCTTACGAATTGGTCCACGGAATCGAGACGACGCCGCAGATTGCGTTCCCGGCGACCGCCTCCGTTTTCACCAGCATGTTTTTACACGCCGGATTGATGCACCTGGGCGGCAACATGCTCTACCTGTGGATCTTCGGGAACAACATCGAAGATCACCTCGGGCACATCGGTTTTCTCGTGTTCTATCTGTTGTCCGGCGTGTTTGCCGTGTTCCTGTTTGTGCTGACCGGACCGGATACACAAGTGCCGCTGGTCGGCGCGTCGGGGGCGGTCTCCGGGGTGTTGGGCGTCTACATGCTCCACTTCCCGAAGGCGCGCGTCCTGACGTTGTTCTTTTTCGGCTGGTTCATTCGTATGGCTTGGATTCCGGCCATCGTCGTGCTCGGTCTATGGTTTGTCATGCAACTGTTGTTTGCCCTGTCGGGGATCGGCGCGTCATCGAGCGGGGGCGTGGCCTACATGGCGCATGTGGGGGGTTTTGTGTTTGGGTTGGGCGCGGGATTGCTATTTCGTTCTCGCTTTCGACGGACCAGATGGTAAAAGAGGTGTCCTTGTCGGCACACGGACTATGACCCTGACAATTCCTGAACCGCTTGCCGAAGGTCCCCTCTTGGGGGCCGAAGGTCCCCTCCTGGGGGTCGCCGTCGTAGCATTAGGCGGCAATGCCATCTCGCGCGAGGGCGAAGCGGACACGATCGCCAATCAGTTTCGTCACACGCGCGAATCGCTCTCGGCGATCATCCCCTTAGTCAGGAAGGGCTACAACCTCGCCATCACCCACGGCAACGGCCCGCAGGTCGGCAATGCCCTCTTGCGTATCGAACTCGCGCGGGCGCGCGCGCCGATTCTCCCATTGGGCGTCTGTGTCGCCGATACCGAGGGCGGCATGGGGTACATGATCGCGCAGTCGCTGCAAAATCGCCTGCTGCGCGAAGGGATCGAGCGCCCGGTGGCAACCATCGTCACGCAGGTCGTCGTCGAGAAGGACGATCCGGCGCTTTTGAATCCCTCCAAGTTCATCGGGCAATTCTATTCCGAGGAGGAAGCGAAGCGCTACGCCGCCGAACGCGGCTGGTCGGTCAGGCAGGATGGCAATCGCGGCTGGCGGCGCGTGGTCGGCTCGCCGATTCCGCGACGAATTGTCGAGGGGCCGGTCATCCGCGCGATGGTCGCAGACGGCGCCATCGTCATTGCCGCCGGCGGCGGCGGCATCCCGGTGTCTGTCGAGCCCGACGGCGCCTTTGAGGGTGTCGATGCGGTCGTGGACAAGGACCGCGCCTCGGCGGTGCTGGGACATGAAATCGGCGCCGACACGCTCATCATCCTGACCGGCGTCGACCGCGTGGCGGTCAACTTCGGCCGGCCGAATGAACGCCCCATCGAGGAGATGACCGCGCACGAAGCGCGACAGTTGCTGCACGAGGGACAATTCCCGCCCGGCAGCATGGGTCCCAAGATCGAAGCGGCCATCGGATTTCTCTCAGGCGGAGGCAAACGCGTGCTGATCGGTTCCATCGACCGCGCCGGGGAGATGCTCGACGGACGTTCCGGCACTCGAATCGTGCCGGGGTAGGCGACAGCGCGGGCGGATGAGTCCGTCCCCGACCCGGTGTCGGGGACCGAGGCAGGATATGGCATTCTCTGATGACGAGATCGCTCAGTACAGCGCCCAGGCCGCTGGCTTCTGCGAACGCAAGGTTCCCGCTCACGTTCATCACCAGGTCTGGATGGGTTTCAAGATTGAAGGGCACAGCATCACGTTGATCGAGTATCGTGTGCATTGGAAGGACAAAACCAAGACCACGCAACATCCCATCGCCAAGACCACGTTCAATCGGAGATCCGGTGAGTGGAAGATCTATTGGATGCGAGCGAGCTTGAAATGGTGGGCGTATGAGCCGTGCCCGACGGTCTCGTCCTTCGCGGAGTTTCTGGAGGAAGTGGATCGGGATGATTGTGCGTGTTTCTTCGGGTGAATTGACGTCGTGCCCGGTGTGCGGATCAGCCCTTGGGCTGACGGCATCTCGCATGGACGAGTCGGTTGCTCCCCACATGAACTCCCGCCGCCCGAAGGCCGTTACATACTCAGAAGTCCAATCAAACCCCTCCCCATTCTTGCGTCGGGGAGTGAACCGTTCCTGCCGGTATTCCTCGATGCCCGACGAATCATCGGTCTTCAGCGTGCCGGTCGGCCCTTGGGCTGACGGCATCTCGCCACGATGAACGAACAAAGGCCATTGCCCGATTGGATTGCCGCGATCCTATCCGCCGGCAAAATCTATGAGGTTGGCGGCACGGTCCGCGACCGCCTGCTGGGATCAACTGCGGTCGGGCAGAAGGATGCGGACTACCTGGTCTGCAAAGTGCCGATGCCGCAGTTGCAACGGCTCCTGCGACGATTCGGCATCGTCAATCTGGTCGGCCGCTCGTTCGGGGTCATCAAGTTTACTCCGCACGACGCGCCCGGCATGACCCACGACCTCGCCCTGCCGCGTCGGGAACGTTCGACCGGCCAAAGGCACACCGACTACGAGGTCGACTATGATTCCGATCTGCCGGTAGAGACCGATCTCCTGCGTCGCGATTTCACGATCAACGCGATCGCCGAGGATTGCGAGACCGGCGGTATTATCGACCCCGCCAATGGCCGCGCCGATATTGCTGCGCGCACGCTGCGTCTGGTATTCCCGCGGGCGTTCGACGAGGACCCATTGCGCATTCTGCGGGGCGCGCAGTTCGCCGCGCGATTCGGCCTGAGCATCGATCCGGCAACCAAAGACGCCATGGCGCGGGCGGCGGGTCAGATTGCGACCGTGAGCATGGAACGTGTCGCCGAAGAGCTGAGCAAACTGATGACGTTGGCGCCGTGTCCCTCAGTCGGCCTGAAACTGCTGCAGGAGATCGGGGTGGTCCGCGAACTGCTGCCCGAGCTGGAAGCCACTGTCGGAGTCGAGCAGCCGGGGGGATACCACGCCTACGACGTCTTCGTGCACACGCTGCACACGATCGACGCCTGCGCGCCGCGCCTGCGGCTGCGCTGGGCCGCGCTCTTGCATGACATCAACAAGCCGCAATGCCGCGTCGTCGATGGCGACAAAGCCACATTCTACGGGCACGAAAAGCGCGGTTCGCGAACCGCCGCCCGCGTCCTCAGACGTCTGCGCTACCCGCACGACGTCGCCGACGCGGTCGCGACGCTGGTCGACAAACACATGTTCACCGGCTCCGTGGCCGACAAGGGGCTGCGTCGGCTGATCCGCCGCGTCGGGGTCGATTTGATCTATGATCTGCTGGACTTGCGGCGCGCCGATGTGATCGCGCAAGGCAAGGGTGGCAATACACTTGATATCGATGAGTTAGAGCGTAACATTACCTCGGAAATCAGTCGTAAGGCCCCGTTCGGACGCGCCGATCTGGCGATCAATGGCGATGATTTGCGACACGAACTGGGTCTGATGCCCGGCCCCGAGCTCGGCAGAATCATCGATGAACTGGTCGAGGCAGTCCTGGATGACCCCTTGGCCAATGATCGTGCGAAGCTCTTCGAGATCGCTCGTAACAAGATCAGCCGCAATGATTAGGCCCAATCCACTGCTCCGGGAACTCCGGCGGCAAAATGCATTGTGAAGAGATGGCCCGGTCCGTAGATTGGCGCACCCATGCATGGCGGCGCAACGGTGAATCGCCGATGACGGATCGGGTAACCGGATCATGAAACTCCACGAATACCAGGCCAAAGAAATCTTCGCGAATGCGGGCATTCCGGTTCCGCGCGGCAAGGCGGTCTCCAGCCCGGCCGATGCGCTGAAGATCGCGACAGAAATCGGCAAGCCGGTGGTCGTCAAGGCGCAGGTGCACGTCGGGGGACGCGGCAAGGCGGGCGGCGTGAAGGTGGCGCGAACCCCGCAGGAAGCCGAGACACACGCCAGGGCGATTCTGGGGATGGAGATCAAGGGACTGACGGTCCGGAGGGTGCTCGTCGCCGAAGCGGTCGAAATCGCATCGGAGGCATTTGTCGGCGTCGTCGTTGATCGCACTCTGCGCCGACCGGTTCTGATCGTTTCCGCCGCGGGAGGAATGGACATCGAGGAGGTCGCGCGCCGCTCGCCGGAGAAAATCGTCAAGCTGCCGCTGGACCCATTGCTGCCGTTTCAGGCGTTTCAGGCGCGGCATCTCGCATTTGCCGTCTATGATTCTCCCTCGGTCATCGCGCAGACGACCGATATCATCACCCGTTTGGTCGGCGTGTTCTGGGATAACGACTGCTCGCTGGTGGAAATCAACCCGCTGGTGGTGACGCCCGATGAACGGGTGATGGCGGTCGATGCCAAGATCAATCTCGACGACAACGCGGAGTGGCGCCACGACAAATGGGATGCGCTGCGCGACCCGGACACCGAGTCGCCGTCGGAACGCGAAGCCAAGAAAAGCGACTTGTCGTATGTCAAACTCGACGGCACGATCGGGTGTGTCGTCAACGGCGCCGGACTGGCGATGGCGACCATGGACCTGGTCAAGCGTTACGGCGCCGAACCGGCGAATTTTCTGGATATCGGCGGCTCATCCAATCCGCGCAAAGTGATCGCGGCGATGCGCATCATCCTGCGCGACGCCAATGTCAAAGCGATTCTCTTTAACATCTTCGGGGGGATCACGCGCGGCGACGATGTCGCGCGCGGCATCGTGCAGGCCGTGCGCGAACTCAAACCGCGCGTACCGATCGTCGTCCGATTGACCGGCACCAACGCCGATGAAGCCAAACGAATCCTTGAGGAAATCCACCTGACCTTAAGCGACAGCATGGACGCTGTCGTGCGCGAGGCCATCGCTCTGGCACGCAAGGCCGCGTAACACAGGAGCGCACGACACATGGGCATTCTCATCGACCGCACCACCCGGGTCGTCGTCCAGGGAATCACCGGACGCGACGGCTCGTTTCACACCCGGCAGATGGTCGAGTACGGCACGCAAGTCGTGGCCGGTGTCACGCCCGGCAAAGGCGGCGAGACGATCGAAGGCATCCCGGTGTTCGATACGATGGCCGAGGCGGTGCGTCAGACCGGTGCCAACACTTCGGTGGTCTATGTGCCGCCGCGTTTTGCGGCCGATGCGCTCTTTGAAGCCGCCGATTCCGGCGTACGCCTCACCGTGTGCATCACCGAGGGCGTCCCGGCCAACGACATGCTGCGCGTCAATCGCTATTATGAGATCAAAGGCGTTTCGCTCGTGGGTCCGAACTGCCCGGGACTGATCACGCCCGGTGTCTGCAAAGTCGGGATCCTTCCCGGGCCGATTCATCAGCGCGGCCCGGTCGGCGTCGTGTCGCGCTCCGGCACGCTCACCTATGAAGTCGTGCATCACCTGACCCGGGCCGGACTCGGACAGTCGACCTGCATCGGCATCGGCGGCGATCCGATCATCGGGATGCGATTCATCGACGTGCTGGAGCTCTTCGAGAAGGATCGTCAGACCGAAGCGGTCGTTCTGATCGGCGAGATCGGCGGCAACGACGAGGAGATCGCCGCCGAGTTCATCCAGCGTCAGATGACCAAGCCGGTGGTGGCGTTCATCGCCGGGCGGACCGCGCCGCCGGGCAAACGCATGGGGCACGCCGGGGCGATCATCGCCGGGGGATCGGGCACGGCCAGCGAGAAGATCACCGCGTTTCGGGCCGCCGGTGTCGAAGTCGCCGAGTCCCCGTCGGAAGTGCCCGAGATGGTTGCCGTCGAACTCAAAGACCGTGCCAAACGCAAAAGCGCGCGCGTCATCACCCTGCGTCCGCTGTCGGGCGCGGCCGCGGCAAAGACGCGGGCAGGGCGCTCGCGCAGCGCGCCGGCGCGCACGAAGAAGCCGCCGCGCGCCTCGACCGTTTCATCGGCGTCCGCAGCCGGTCGTGCGACAAAGTCCAAATCCGAGCCCTCGACCAAACCGAAAAAAAAACCGGCCCCGAAGAAGAAACCGTCTGCGAAGAGAAAACCGGCCGGCTCGTCGAAGCCCAAGTCCAAAAGCAAAACGCCTACGAAGTCCCGCAAACCCTCGACGGGCGGTCGAAAGAAGCGCTGACCACGGAATCACGACCGCGGCCCGGCAGTCGGCACCTGAGGAGTCCCCTTGGAACGCACCCTGATGATCGTCAAACCCGATGCCACCGCGCGCCATGTGATCGGCGAGATCATCCGCCGAGTCGAACAGTCGGGCTTTGCCGTGTGCGCGCTGCGCATGACCCGCCTGACACCCGCCGAAGCGCGGCGATTCTATGCGGTCCACGAAGGCAAGCCGTTTCTGGATTCGTTGTGCGCGTTTATGTCATCGGGGGAGATCGTGCCGATGGTGCTGGAGAAGTATAATGCCGTCTCCGATCTGCGCCTGCTGATCGGCGCGACCGATCCCGCCAAAGCGGCGTGCGGGACCTTGCGCTTCGACCTGGCCGAGAGTCTGGAGCGCAATTCCGTCCACGCCTCCGACAGTCCCGAATCCGCCCGGACCGAAATCGCCTTTTTCTTTCAGGATTGACAGACACAGTCTCATCGCCCTACTCATGATCCTTTCGGATTTCCCTCACCCCAACCCTCTCTCCCTCGGCTTCGCTCGGGCCGTTCCGCCAGAGGGAGAGGGAGCCGAAATCCTCTCATTATGGGCGGTGGCGAGTCAATCCGCCGAAGTTGGATCGACGAGGGCGATGTCTACGCGCAGACACAACAAAGCCCAATCCGGTGATGGAATCGGCTCCAGCGACAGACGTTTGTCCGTCGCATGAGGTGCGGGCAACGATGCAGCGCAGCATCCCCTATGGCGGCAGCACGGTTTCCGTCTCGATTCCCGACACAGTTTCCGTCGCGCGATTTGTCCCGCCTCAGGCGGACAACGCCGACTCCCGGCAAATCCTGCAACGGGCGCTGAACAACCCGCTGGGCGCCCCGTCACTGGAACAGTTCGTTGCGGGTGCACGATCGATTCTCGTGGTGGTCAATGATGCGACGCGTCCGACGCCGACCGCGCAGCTTTTGGATCACATCCTGCCCGCGCTCTCCGCTGTGCCGGAGTGGACGATCATCACGGCCACCGGACTGCACCGTGCACCGACCGAGCCGGAGATACGCGGCATCCTGGGATCGCACTGTGATTCGACGCGCGCGCGATTTCTCATCCACGATGGACGCGACACCGCGACGTTGGTCCGGATCGGCAAGGGGGAGAAGTCTGTATTACTCAACAGAAGGCTGATCAATGCCGATCGCGTCATTGTCCTGACCTCGGTCGAGCCCCATTTCTTCGCGGGGTATAGCGGCGGACGCAAATCGTTGGTCCCCGGTTTGGCCGGGGCCGACACCGTGGAACGTTCCCATGCCGGCGCCATGTCGCCCCTGGCGCTGCCGTTGAATCTCGATGGCAACCCCGTGCGCGGGTACATCGTTCGCGCATCGGCTGTGATTCCATCAGCGCGGCTGTGGTCGGTGCAAGTCGTGCAGGACAGCCACGGACAAATAGCGGGAGCATTCGCCGGCGATATCGACGCGTCATTCGTAGCCGCTGCCGGGATGGCTCGTCGGTACTATGCCGTGCCGGTTCCACGACTCTATGACGTCATCATCGTGGCCGTTGGTCCGCCGCTGGATCTGAATCTGTACCAGGCGCAAAAAGGATGGGAGGGTGTCGCCGCCGCGGTACGTGACGGGGGCGTGGTCATCGTCGCCTCGGAGTGCGCCGAGGGAATCGGATCGCGATTCTATGAGGATCTGGTCCGTCGCCATCCCAACCCCGACGACTGGCCGGCGCTGGCCGATTGGCCCTACACGCTGGGCCTGCACAAGCTCGTGCGCATGGGACGCGCCCGAAAGCGATTCCGGCTGTGTTTGGCATCGGGATTGACCGCACAGCAGGTGGCGCCGTTCGGCTACGAGCCGTTTGCGCAGCTCCAGGACGCCGTCGATGCCGCCCTCTCCCACGTGGGCCGCGCCTCGTCGCATTTGGCAATAGTTGAGAATGGCGCCTTGACGACGCTTGTTCCACCCACATCGGCATTCGTATCGTAGCGCGCACCATGACTCCGGAGGATGGGAATGAATAGAAAAGTCACAGTGGTCGGCGCGGGAAATGTCGGGGCCTCGTGCGCCCTGTATCTGGCGGAGGCGAATCTCGCCGATGTGATGCTCATCGATGTGATCGAAGACATGCCGCAGGGCAAGGCGCTCGATCTCAGCGAGGCGGGACCCGTGCGCGGCTATGACGTGAAAGTCGAGGGCTCCAACGATTACGCCGCCGCCGAGGGTTCCGCGCTGGTGGTCATCACGGCGGGAATCGCGCGCAAACCGGGGATGAGCCGCGAGGATTTGCTCAACACCAACATCAAGATCATGGACTCGGTCATTACCGGAATCTCCCGGCATGCGCCCGGAGCGATGATTCTGGTCGTGTCCAATCCGCTCGATGTGATGACCCACCGCGCCTGGAAAAAATCGGGCCTGCCCGCCCACAAAGTCTTCGGGCAGGCGGGCGTGCTCGATGCGACCCGATTCCGCACGTTTGTAGCGATGGAACTCGGTTGCGCGATGACCGACACCCAGGCGATGGTACTCGGCGGCCATGGCGACTCGATGGTGCCGTTGCCGCGATACACCACCGTCGGCGGTGTGCCGATCACCGAGCTGATCGCGCACGACCGCATCGACGCGATCGTGCAGCGTACCCGCGACGGCGGCGCGGAAATCGTCAAGCTGCTCAAGTCCGGCTCCGCCTACTACGCGCCCGCGGCATCAACCGTTCACATGGCCGATGCGGTGCTCAATGATCGCAAGTCAATCCTTCCGGCATCGGCTCATCTCGATGGCCAGTACGGTTTGAAGGATGTCTATGTCGGTGTGCCGGTCACATTGGGCGCAGGCGGCATCGAGAAGATCCACGAATTGAAATTGGACAAATCCGAACTGGAGGCGCTGCAGAAATCCGCCAATGTCTACAAGGAGATCATCGCGGGGTTGGCGGCATAATCAGTCGACCTTCTTGCATTGATAGTTTCCCTCACCCCAGCCCTCTCCCACAGGGAGAGGGGGAGCGCTGCCTCTCCCGATCTCAATCTGACCAGGAGTTCATCCGTGCCCAAGAAATCCAAATCCCGTTCCAGCAAACTCACGCCGCCGGCCGACGGCAAATCCATCCGCGTGGTCGGCAACAAACGCATCATCCCCGACCATCCGATCATCCCGGTGATCGAGGGCGACGGCATCGGGCGCGACATCATGACAGCGACGCGTCGCGTGGTCGATGCCGCCGTGGAGAAGGCATCGGCAGGGAAGAAGCGCATCGCCTGGTTTGAGGTGTACGCCGGTGAGCGTGCCCACAAGGAATTCGGCGAATGGCTGCCGAACGACACGATCCGGGCGATCAAAACGCACATTGTTGCGATGAAGGGGCCATTGACCACTCCGGTCGGCGGCGGATTCCGCAGCTTGAATGTCACGCTGCGTCAGGTGATGAACCTGTACGCCTGTGTGCGTCCGGTGAAATACTACCCCGGCGTGCCCGCGCCGGTCAAGCGGCCCGAGGCGATGGATGTCGTGATCTTTCGTGAGAACACCGAGGATGTCTATGCCGGAATCGAATGGCGCAAAGGAACCAAAGAAGCCCGCGCGGTCATCGACTTTCTCAACAAGAAGATGAAAGTCAAAGTCCGCACCGATTCGGGCATCGGGATCAAGCCGATGTCGCAGACCGGATCGCAGCGGCTGGTGCGCAAGGCGATCCGGTATGCCATCGATCACAACCGACCGTCGGTCACGCTCGTGCACAAGGGCAACATCATGAAGTACACCGAAGGCGCTTTCCGCGACTGGGGCTATGCGCTCGCCGCCAAAGAGTTCGCGCAGCAGACGGTCACCGAGTCCGACTTGTGGCACCGTCTCGACGGCCGAATTCCCAAAGGCAAGATCGTGATCAAAGACCGCATCGCCGATTCGATGTTCCAGCAGATCCTGACGCGTCCCGATGAATACGATGTCATTGCCACGCCCAATCTCAACGGCGACTATCTCTCCGATGCCTGCGCCGCGCAGGTCGGCGGACTGGGCATGGCGCCCGGCGCCAACATCGGCGATCACATCGCGCTCTTCGAGGCGACCCACGGCACCGCGCCCAAGTATGCCGACAAGGACATGGTCAATCCCGGGTCGCTGATTTTATCGGCGGTGATGATGCTCGAATACATCGGCTGGACTGATGCCGCGCGCCTGATTGAAAGCGCACTGGCGAAGACGATCGCGCAGAAGGTGGTCACCTACGATCTCGCGCGCCAGATGGACGACGCCACGAAAGTCGGGACATCGGCCTACGCGGATCGGATCATACAGAATCTGTAGGGTGGACCGGATGAAGTCTCAGACATGCGCTTTTCCTCACCCGTCCCGCTAAGCTTCGCTTGCGGGACGACCTCTCCCACAGGGAGATGTTTATTTGCTCCCTCTCCCTCTGGCGGAACGTCCCGAGCGAAGCCGAGGGAGAGAGGGTTGGGGTGAGGGACAGCGAAGTGGGAGATATCATGCGCCGCGCCAATTGCCGCTGGACCCAACCGCCTGCGATTGATTACACTGCATCCCCCCGCGAGTCTTTCGCGGCGTGAACCGGGGGTCGTGATTCAATGATCGCTACCAGCGATTTCCGCAAAGGACGCAAACTCAAAGTCGACGGCGACCTCTGGGAGATCGTCGACTTCCAGAACGCCCGCACCGCCCAGCGCCGCGCCAAGGTGACCACCAAGCTGCGCAACCTCCGCACCGGGCAGGTCCTCGAGCGAGTCTTTGCCTCCGGCGAGACATTTGAGGAGCCGGAATTCGAGCATCGCTCACTGCAATACATGTACACCGACGGTGACACGTGGCATTTCATGGACAACAAGTCCTACGAACAAGTCGAACTCCACGGGGAGCATGTCGAAGGTTACGCCGAATTCCTCATGGACTACGAGAGCTACAAGATTCTCTACTTCGAAGGCAAACCGATCTCGCTGGATCTGCCCGCGTCGGTGATTCTCGAAGTCACCGACTCCGAACCGGGGGTCAAGGGCGACACGGTTTCCAATCTCACCAAAAATGCCACGGTCTCGACGGGGCTGGTGGTCAAGGTCCCGCTCTTCATCAAAGTCGGCGACAAGATCAAAATCGACACCCGCTCGAAAGAGTATCTCGAACGCGCCAACATGTGATCGGCAACCGCACATTTGGGCTGAGGTGGCCCGGACCTCGAGGCGTGTTGAAAAACCCTCACGTGACTTTGGCACGTTTTTCGTGAACATTATCAACCGATCGTCATTCCGAGCCCTTCGGGCGAGGAATCTCCAACGAGTTGTCGGCAGCCGCGCGCGCAGCGAGACCCCTCGCTTCGCTCGGGGTGACATTGAAGTGGGTTTTTCCAACACGCCCCTCGGTCCGGGTTTCAAGATCACCGATCAAGGTCAGTGGCTCAAACAGTGCAGTGCCCACCGCCCGCCAACAAACACGAGAAAAGCGATTCAGCATGTCAGGTGAGGAAGTTATGTTAGCAGAAACGGAGAGCGCTCTGGATGTACAGCATTCGCTCCGTTGAGCAGTGATCTCGAGTTTGCAAGCGCGGGTTGCAAGAGGGCTCCATGGCCATTGAAGTAAACGACATCTATCATCAAGCCTTCGAAGCACAGCGGCACGCCTCCGACTTCAGAGCCAGAATCATAGGGGGCTGGCTCGCGATGTACACCGCATTCGGAGCCCTATTCGTTTGGGTTTGGGCCGACCGCGCAGATGTGGCACCTATTGTGTTGATGTTGGCTGCGGCGTTGACCCCTGCGTGGTGGACCGCGGATCGGAGGAATCGCCCAGCCATCCAGGAGGCGAAGCGGATTGGACGTAGCATTGAGCAAGACTCCACCGTTCCGATCCCGGCGGAGCGCCGGTTCTTTTCAGGATTGGAAAAGGGTGTGAGTCATGGGGCCATAATCGACGGATTTGGTGTCGTTTCGATTGCTACTTTGATCATCCTCGCTACTGTGCTCTGGACTTGGGGACCACAATCCGTGGGGGCAGTCAGCGCTGCGCCGGACACAAGTGTCGATTCAGCTACCGTCTCCCAACCTACCTTGGACACCGTTTTCGTCGATAAGTTGACTGGGCACACCGAACAATTCGATCGCGCGATCGCCACTTACGGAGACACCATCGAATTGATGAACGTTGCACTGTTCACAGCTTTGGGGGTTTTTGGTCTTATATTTCCGATTATCTTCTTTTTCAATCAAGTGCAGTGGGATAGACGTCGAGAGAATGAAATCGCGACGCTTGAAAGTCGGTTGGAAAACGCCGAACGGTCACTTACGGGGGCTGTCCAAGAGGCAAAGGATGTTGCGAGCGGTTTCAGAGTTCACCTTGAGCACTACAGCGTAGCACTTACACTCTACGCTCTCGGAGCTGTTGGGATCGGATCGCACCCAGATGACCCGGTACGTTTGCGGAATGCTTTTGCCTCCCTCGCCTCGTGCCTCGCGGCGCTCACGACGGTGATGTGGACGGAAGATCTTCGTGCACTCTATAAAGGAGCCCTACAATTAACCTTGTATTGCGACCACATTGATTGGCGCACGATGAACCAGTACTCCGTGAGCCGACTTAAGGCAGCCCTGCAGGCTATGCAGCAATATGGCTGGGATAAGGACCCAGAGATATCAGACCTAATGAACAAAGTCTCTACATGGCTGGATAAGGAAGCAAGAGAGTTTCCGACGCCGTGAGAATAGGAGCTTAGGGTCCAACGAGTTGTCGTCGTGTTCCCATGCCCGCTCCAAATGCAACAAAAAAACCACCGGGCAACGAATCCCGCCGCCCGGCGGTTTGAAACATGTCACTGTGTGGCCCGGACCCTTGTGCCCATCAGGGTATGGTCCGGGTTTCGATCAACGGATCTTCTTTTTATGGCGCAGCTTGCGGAGGCGTTTCTTCCGCTTGTGCGTTTTGATCTTTTGACGCTTACGCTTTTTGCCTGAGGGCATTCATTCTCCACGATGGGCAGCGCCGCCGTGGGCGGACCACCCGCCACCGCCGTCTGCCATGCCTGGTCCGCGTCGGCGAACCAGCGCCAGTTAATCGATCGGCTGCTTAATAATCAAGTTCTTGAATTCATTGGACGGCTTAAACACCGGGACCTTGCGGTCGGGCACCGGGACTTCCGAGCCGGTGCGCGGGTTGCGCGCCTTACGGGCTTTGCGCAGCTTGACCTTGAAGGTGCCGAAGCCGCGAATCTCGATGTTTTTGCCCTCTTCCAGACTGCGTTTGACCGCGTCCAGGAAGGAGTCCACGGTTACGGCCACGTCGGTGCGCGTCAGACCGGTGCGTTCCGCACAGATCTCCACCAAATCGGCCTTGGTCATCCTGACCTCCTGATTGCGTTCTTGATCGCCTTAGGCGATATCTCGATGTGCGAACACGTTCGATTTTCCGTTTGTTGTGAGCGAAGTCGAACCATCCGTCCAACAAGCGGACCCACCCGATCTATCGGAAGCGATACTGCAACATCGGTTCATACCCGTTGTCGTAGGAGGCCATGCGGTCCAGCGCCCCGACTGCAATCTGCCCCAGCAAATCCCAGATGCTGCGACGGTACCGTGGGATTTCCTTGACCGTTTTCGGCGGCGCCTCCATGCCGGCCATGCCCGCGGCGATGTCGATGGCGTCCTGGTAGTCGCCCAAAACGTCGACCAAATCCAATTCGTACGCCTGCCGTCCCGTGAAAATCCGTCCGTCGGCAAATGTCCGAACTTCCTCTTCGTCGATGCCGCGTCCATCGGCGACCACTTCGACAAACTGGTCATAGGTGTCGTCGATGACCGATTGCAGCAGGGTCGAATCACCGGGATTCATCGAGCGCGTGAACGAACCCACGTCCTTGAATTCGCCGCTTTTGATCGTCTCGTAGCGGATGCCGATCTTGTCGAGGAGCCGTTCGGCGGTGGGATACTGGAAGATAACGCCGATCGAGCCGGTCAGGGTGCCGGGATTGGCGACCACCGTGTCGGCCGCCATCGCGACATACAGCCCGCCGGAGGCGGCGACAGAGCCCATCGAAACGACGACAATCTTGCCTTTGTCGCGCACGCGCAGGATTTCGTCGTAAATCTCCTGACTGGCCGCGACACCGCCGCCGGGCGAATCGACGCGCAACAGGATCGCCGGAGTCGACTTCTCATCGCCCCAGCGCCGCAGTTGGCGAACGACCGCTTCGGAGGATTGGATGGGGCCGATCAGCTCGACAATCGCGACGCGTTCACCGAACCCTCCGAATGCGAGGCCGTCGGCGTCGCCCGAGGAGAGACTCCACAACGAAATCACCGTGATCGCCAGGAACGCGACAAACGTTCCGGCAATGATGACCCCAATCATCCAGTCGCGGCGGCGTGTCATCCCTGACAGTATCCTGTGATCACAAGCCCTGCGGAATCAGAATGCGCTGCCCGACGATGATCCGGTTGGGATCGCGCAATGAGTTGACGCCGAGAAGCTGACGGATGGTGACGCCGAAGCGCGACGCGATGCGTCCCATCGTATCGCCGCGGCGAATCGTGTAGTAGAAGCTCGATCCGCTTTCGCCGCGTCCGGGAATCGTAATGGTTTCGCCCGCGATCAGGGCGGAATGCGCGCCCATGTTGTTGGCGCGACGGATCGCCGAGGTGGTGGTGCCGAATTGCTTGGCCAGCTTCCAGAGCGAGTCGCCGCGTTTGACCGTGTGGCGCTGTCCGGATGCGCCGACGCTCGACCGTGTCGTCTGTGCGGGCGGCCCCGGATCGGCCCCGGCGTTGTCGGCATAGGCCATCGGGACCGGGATGACGAGCGATTGCCCGACGACGATGCGATGGCGCGACGAGAGCTTGTTGGCGGACACGATGTCGCTGACGCCGACACCATAGCGGCGTCCCAATCCGCTGAGCGTCTCGCCGCGGCGGACGGTGTGTTGGACCCATGCCGTGCGCGTCGAGGCCTGCAGATCCTTATAAGCCGCTGCAAATGCGTCACCCGTGCCCTTGGGAACACGCAGCCGATAAGGCTTGATGTCGGGTGGTGTCACCGAACGGCGCAACTCCGGATTCAATTCGACAAGGATGGCTAACGAGCAACCGATCGCACCGGCGACGTCCTTCAGTTCCAGCGCCTTATTAGTTGCCACCCAGTCGAATGCGATCGGCGCATCGGGCTCGATGTGGAAGCCGTACCGTTCCGGTTCCCTGGCAATCTTGAGCGCGGCCATGAACAGGGGAACGTAGTTGCGCGTCTGGCTGTGCAGTTTGAGCTTCCAATAATCGGACGTTTTCTGACGTTTGATCTGACGGCCGACACGGCCTTCGCCGCCGTTGTACGACGCCAGCGCCAGATTCCAGTCGCCGAACATTCCGTAGAGCTCCTTGAGGTACTGGCAGGCGGCGTGCGTTGATTTTTCGAAGTCACGGCGTTCGTCGTACCACCACGTGCGATTCAGCCCGTAACGGCGCCCGGTCGAGGCGATAAACTGCCACGGACCGGCGGCGTGGGCGTAGGAGTATGCCGCGTTGTTGAATCCCGACTCGACCAGGGGCAGATACGCGATGTCGGTCGGCAGGCCGTAGGAGGCCACGATCTCCTTCATCATCGGCAGGTAGCGCCCCGCGCGCGTGAGAAACTTTTCCAATGGTTCGCGGGCGACTGTTTGGTAGTAGACGATGCAATTGCGAACCTTGCCGTTGACCTCGATGGGATAGTTGTACTCGACCACTTCGGGTTCCGGGGGCGCTTCGAGACCCGGGGCGGTCTTGATTTCCTTGTTTTCGTCGTAGAGCAGCAGCACCGCGCTGCTGGTCGCCTCCGGGTCGAGGACGCCGAGCGCCTTGAGCGTGGTCTGATAATCCTCGGCGATTTCATGCAGCAGCTTTTCGGCGTCGGCGCTGTCGGCGGCGGAGTGGATTTCGACTTCGCCCAAAATCGCCAACGCCTGTTCGAATGCCACCTGGGCATCATGCCAGCGCCCGTCGATGTTGGCCGCCACGGCGTTGCCATAGAGCGCCTCGGCTTCGGCCATCGCCGGATCGGTGCCGTGCGGAGCGGAGTCCGGATCAATCGCCTCGGCGTCAAGGAGACTCTCAGTCGATTTCGGCGCATCCTCGGATGAGTATGCGGCCTGTTGCGCTGTCCAGTCGGGCCGCGCGCTGTCTTGTGCCGTCGCATCGAGATGGCGGCGCGAACTCTGGCATCCTGCCAGGAGAATGAACGCCACCAATGCGCTCGTCGTGCGAATGAGCATGTTTGTCCTTTTCACGCTGCCCCCAGAGCGATAACTAAATGCCTATTCCCCATTTACATTAAATCGGCAGCGAGGATGCCGCGATTCAGCGTTCCTTGAGTCTCCGTGCCTGACCTTTGCTGCCGATGATCCCGCTCCTCGGAAGGCGCGAGCCCCCGGTCCCCGTAACCCGCTGGTATTAAAGATAATCAGTCTAACTGTCAAGGATTTTGTCCGGAGAATATTCGGCGGGGCCTCTTCATAATCGACTATCAGTCAGACGGTTGGGTCGGGGGTGTCGGATTTGAACGCAGGTTGCGAAAGGCAACGCCGCTCAAATAACTCCGTAAGTTGTTGTGGCGCCGCCAAGTCGCTGTCGATCGGCTCGCAGTAAGTCCGATGGCGAAACCAGGTCAACTGCCGTTTCGCGTACCGCCGACTATTCCTGATGATGGCCGCGATCGCCTGATCGCGTGACAGATCTCCATGAAGAAACCGGGTCGCTTCGCGGTATCCCACTGTGTTAAGTCCGGGAGCTTCAAGGGGGACACCGGATTGAAGCAACGTCTCGACTTCCGCAAACAGTCCCTGCTCGACCATGTGTCGCGAACGTCGCTCGATCCGCTCGTACAGACGTACCCGATCATGCCGAATCTCGCAGACAATGATCGGCCAGGGAGCGGGATTCCGTCTGGCTGTTTCCAGCCAGTCGCTGATGGGCCGATGGGTTTGACGGTACAGTTCGGCCGCGCGCAGGAGTCTGGTCTGATCCGCAGGGTGAATCGCCGACACGAAGGCCGGGTCGACCTGCCGGACCTCGTCATAGATCGCGTCCCATCCCGACTCGGCGGCCTGATCGAGGATCGAACGCCTGACTGCCGGCGCGATATCCGGCAGATCGGGAAGCCCCCGAATCAAGGCATCCAGGTAAAACCCGGTCCCGCCGACGAGGATGACATCCCCTCCGGCGGCCCGCCGCTCAGAGATGATGCGCCGCGCCTCGGCGACAAAACGTCCGGCTGAGAACGACTCGACGGGATCGGCGCAGTCGATGAGTCCGTAGTCGTAGCGTCTGATGATCTCGGGACTCGGCTTGGCGGTGCCGATGTCCAGCCCACGGTAGATCTTCCGCGAATCGACCGACAGCAAAGTCGCGCCGGTCAAATCGGCGACTCGCTGCGCCAGTTGGCTTTTGCCGGAGGCGGTGGCCCCGACAATGGCCAGGATCGGCCTTTCACTCAGATCACTTTTTGCTGCCGCTGCTTGCATGTGATGACCTCTGCGATCATTATAGCCCGATGGCATTGAATTGCCTCAATGAAGCCGTGGAATAGACGGCCTGTGTCCACGTATCCTAAAGTCCATGTCCCGCACTCCCGCGACGTCTGAGTCCCCACTGACCCCGATGATGCAGCAGTATCAATCGGTCAAGGAGCGCTATCCCGGGCATCTGATTTTCTTTCGCATGGGCGACTTCTATGAAATGTTCGGCGAGGACGCCATCGAAGGCGCGCAGCTTCTCGGCATCACACTGACCAAACGTCCCCACGGCAAAAACGGCGAGATACCGCTCGCCGGTGTACCGCACCATCAGGCGGAACGCTACCTGGCGATGCTGGCCGAGGCCGGACGGCGCGTCGTGGTCTGCGATCAGATGGAAGACCCGCGTCTGGCCAAAGGCGTGGTCAAACGCGATGTCACCGAGATCATCACACCGGGCACGGTCATTAATCCGTCGGCGCTCGACGACATCCGCACCCCGGCGATCGCCGCCATTTGCGGGCCGGATGACCGCGGGCATTTCGGAATCGCGCGCGCCGAGGCGGCCTCCGGACGCTTCGCGGTGGAATCGGTCACGCCCGAGGCGCTGGTGGCATTCGTCGGCAATCTCGATGCGCGCGAGCTGATCGTGGCGGCCGACGCCGATGAACGGCTCCGCGCGCTCGGCGGGCCGACCCTCGAAGTCACCGTCCGTCCCGCATGGCAGTTCGAGACCGCGCAGGCGGCGAAGACGCTCAAGGACCATTTCGGCGTGCGCGACCTGACCACGGTCGGGGTGATCGACGAGCCGGTCGGCATCGCCGCGGCCGGGGCGCTGCTGGCGTACCTGAAAGAAACCAAGCGCGCGCCGATGGCGCACATCACGCACGTCGACCGCCTGACCGACCGCGCCCATATCGCGCTGGATGCGCAGACAGCGCTTCACCTCGATGTCGTCTCCGAACGACGCGGCGGTCCGCCGACGCTGATGACGGTGATGGACCGCTGCCGCACCTCTATGGGACGGCGCCTGCTGCGCCATTGGCTGACGACGCCGTTGACCGACATGACGCAGATTCAGAAACGCCAGGACGCGGTCGGGTTCTTCGTCGACGATCGCGCCGTGCTGGCGAAGGCCACCGACGCGCTCAAGGGCGTGGGCGATGTCGAACGCCTCGTCGGGCGCCTGGGCAGCGAACGGGTCACGCCGCGTGACATGGTCGGACTGCGCGAGGCGCTCGACCGTTGGCCGAATCTCGCAACGTTGCTCAATGAGACTGCTGTTTGGCCGGATGATTCCCCCTCGGTCGCAGACACCAGCGCGATGGCCCGGCTCCTCGCGGCGGCCCTCGTGGAGGACCCGCCGGTCCACCATACCGGCGGCGGCATCTTCCGTCGCGGCCACTCCGAAGAACTGGATGGTTTGCGCGACGGATCCGCCGAGGCGCGATCATGGATCGCCGCCCTCCAGGGACGGCTGCGCAACGAAACCGGAATTGCCTCGCTGAAGGTCGGCTACAACAAGATTTTCGACTACTACATCGAAGTGCCGAAGACCCAGTCCTCGCGGATTCCCGACGCGTGGATGCGCAAACAGACGCTGGTGGCGGCCGAGCGCTACATCACGACGGAGCTCAAGGAGAAGGAGGATGTCGTCCTCACGACCGACGAACGCGCCGCCGAGCTGGAATCGCGGCTCTTCGTGGAATTGCGCGCGCGTCTGACCGAATCGATGCCGGTGCTGATCGCCCTGGCGCAGGCGATGGCGCACATCGATGTGACGGCGTCGCTGGCGCAGGTCGCGCTCGCGCGCGGATATGTCCGGCCGACGCTGACCAGGGAGCGGACGCTGTCGATCACCGGCGGACGACACCCCATTCTGGAAACGATCAATCCCGCCGGCGGATTTGTTCCCAATGAGACCGCGTTCGATGACCGGGCCGGATGGCTGCATCTGATCACCGGCCCGAACATGGCCGGGAAGTCGACCTACCTGCGACAGGTCGGGTTGATCGTCCTTTTGGCGCAGACCGGCTCGTATGTGCCGGCGGATGCCGCGCGGATCGGGATCGTCGACCGCATCTTCACACGCGTCGGCGCCGATGACGAGCTGTCGCGCAACCGTTCGACCTTCATGGTCGAAATGACCGAAACCGCCCGCATCCTGCGCGGGATGACGCCGCGTTCGCTGGTGCTCTTCGACGAAGTGGGCCGGGGCACCTCGACCTACGACGGCGTGGCCATCGCCTGGGCGATCGGCGAACATTTGGCGCACGACAACGAACTGTGTCCGCGCACACTCTTCGCGACGCACTACCATGAATTGACCGCGCTGGCGGACCACCTGCCCGCGGCCGCCAATTACCAGATGGCGGTGCGCGAGAAAGAGGGGACGGTCGCCTTTCTGTTTCGGGTTCGGCCCGGGGCCTGCGATGACTCTTTCGGCATCCACGTCGCCGCGCTGGCGGGCGTGCCGCCGGGCATCGTCGGCCGCGCCCGCGACATCCTCACGGCGCTGGAGACCGGATCGTTTGAGCCGTTGCGGCGGGGATACACGTCCCAGCCGCGTCACCGCACGGCCCGGAGCCAACCCGACTTGTTCTCGGCGGCGCAACGCCAGGCGTTGCAGAGTCTGGCGGCGGTCACGCCCGAGGAGATGACCCCCATCGAGGCGCTCAACACGCTGGCGGAACTGGCGCGCGGATTGCGGACACGTCCCGGGCCCGATGTCGGATAGTATCGTATGAGAGTATCAATAATAGTTACCATAGATAGCATTTATGACACTAACGTCAACGCCTGACCGTGCCGTGATCGGACGGCTTCCCGCGCACCTGATCGACCAGATCGCGGCGGGGGAGGTCATCGAACGCCCCGCGTCGGTGGTCAAGGAACTGATCGAAAACGCGCTGGATGCGGCGGCCACGCGCATCGATGTCGCCATCGACAATGCCGGCAGCACGCAGATACGGGTCGTCGACAACGGCGCCGGCATGTCCCGCGACGACATCGCGCTGGCGGTGGAACGCCACGCCACCTCGAAGATTCGTACGGCCGAGGACCTGACCGCCATCGGCACATTCGGCTTCCGGGGCGAAGCGCTCGCGGCGATCGCGTCGGTGTCGCATCTGGAAATCGTTTCGCGCCGCGACGGCGGCGACGCCGGCCATCTGATGTTCTGGGAAGGCGGCACGTTGATCGAACAACGCGAAACCGGCGCCCCGAAGGGAACCGCGATCACGGTCCGCCATTTGTTTTATAACACGCCGGCGCGACGCGAATACATGCGCACACCCTCCACCGAGACCAAACGCATCATCGAGACCGTCACCGACTTCGCGTGTGGAGCCCCGGAGGCCGGATTCGCGCTGGCGGTGGATGGGCGCGACGTTTTGCAATTGTCGCCGGCCGGCGATGTCCGCCAGCGCATGGTCGATGTGTTCGGAACGGCGGTCGCCGACGGCATGATCGCATTCGATGCGGGCGATGCCGAACTCGGTGTCAGCGGCCTGGCGGGACGTCCCGAACTGGGACGCGCCACCCGGGACCGCATCTTGCTGTTCGTCAATGGCCGCCGCGTCTGGTCGCAGTCACTGTTGCACGCGGCGACGAACGCGTATGGCGAGACATTGCCCCACGGCCGCTACCCGTTTGCGCTGATCAATGTCCGTGTCAATCCGCTCAAGGTCGATGTCAATGTCCATCCGACCAAACGCGAGGTGCGTTTCGCGCGCGACCGTTCGGTCTACGATCTCATCTATTACGCCATCAACCGGGTGATCTTCTCATCGGCGACGACATCGCCCGTCATGCGATTGCATACCGACGCGGCCTCCGTTGTCAATGAGCGGTTGGGGCTGTCCGCGACCATGACAGCGCAGGACAGAGTATCCGCCGGGGAGAGGGGCGAAGCCCTGCCTGATTCGTCTGTGTTCAGCCAAAAGACGGACCCAAACGGGACCGTCGCAGAACCCTCGCCGGTTCCGGAACGGTCTCACTTTGTGCCGGAACCGGCAGCATATGTCCCGAGCGATGCGGATGGTGTCTCCAACGTGTGGCAGTTCAACGATGTCTACATCGCCACCGTGGTGGGCGACGAACTCTGGATCATCGACCAGCACACCGCGCACGAACGCATCCAATACGAGGACATCCTGCGGCGGATGAATGAACGCCAGCCGCAGTCGCAGCAGCTTCTCTTTCCCGAAACCGTGCAACTGGAACCGACCGCATGGAATCTCTTCGAGGAATCGCTCGAATTGTTCGGGTCGCTGGGATTTCAGGTGCGGCCGTTCGGATCACGCACCGCTCTGCTTGAGGGCGTGCCCAGCGGCCTGCGCATCAAGAATCCGGTGACGCTCTTCCGCCGCGTGCTCGAAGACCTCGAGATCGCGCGCAAGGCAGGGGAGGACCTGACCAAAGCCGCCGCCGCCTCGACCGCCTGCCGTTCCTCGGTCATGGCTGGGGACCGTCTCAAGAAAGAGGAAATGCAGGCGCTGTTTGCCCGTCTGATTCACACGCAAAACCCATTCTCCTGCCCGCACGGCCGTCCGACGATGGTGAAGATCCCTATTTCGGATTTCGACCGGAAGTTCTGCCGGAAGTAAGCAGTGAACTGGGTGGCGGTCAGCCCAAGGGCAGACCGGCACTGCATGTGGGGGGCGATCTTCGTGCGGGTCAGCCCTTGGGCTGACCGGCACTGCATGTGGGGGGCGATCTTCGTGCGGGTCGGCCCTTGGGCTGACCGGCACTGCACGTGGGGGGCGATCTTCGTGCGGGTCAGCCCTCGGGCTGACCGGCGGCTCGGAGTCCGAACCGATTCTGAGATACCTTCGCGAGGTCGTCAGTCCAAGGGCAGATTGGCATTGTCCGCGGTGGTGACCTTCGTGCGGATCGGCCCTCGGGCTGACCGGCACTGTCCGCGGTGGTGACCTCCGTGCGGGTCAGCCCTCGGGCAGACCGGCACTGTCCGCGGTGGTGACCTCCGTGCGGGTCGGCCCTTGGGCTGACCGGCACTGCACGTGGGGGGCGATCTTCGCGCGGGTCAGCCCTCGGGCTGGCCGGCAATGCACGTAGGGGGCGATCTTCGTGCGGGTCAGCCCTCGGGCAGACCGGCACTGTCCGCGGTGGTGACCTCCGTGCGGGTCGGCC